>NZ_JAVLBO010000020.1:0-22531 GCF_031581085.1 Pontimonas sp. | reverse complement strand
ATCCCGATGATGTTCGCGGTGATCATCGCCACGTTCTTGCCCTCGATGGAAGCCCGATTCATCTCGATCATGGTGCTCTGGGCCTTCTTCGCACTGGCCATCATCGACGCGTTCTGGTTGGGACGCCAGGTCCGGCGGGGACTGGGCGCAAAATACGGCCCGGAGAACGTCGAAAAGGGTGTCCGCTGGTACGGCGCCATGCGCGCCTTACAGATGCGTGGTCTTCGACTGCCGAAAGCTCAGGTCGCCCGAGGCGAGAAGCCGGCCTAACCCATCTCCTGCAGTAACTCGCGGACCACGTGGCGAGCGACAAAAGGCCCTCGGTACACAAACGACGTGTAGGCCTGAACCAGATCTGCTCCCGCCGCTAACCGCGACTGCAGGTCTGCCCCGGTGCTCACCCCACCGGCAGAAATGAGGCAGGGGCCCTCACCGAGGGCTTTCCTCGCCACCTGCAACACCTCCTCGGCTCGAGCACGAAGCGGCTCGCCCGACAGGCCGCCCTCGCCCATCGCGGCGACCCGGCCTGCAGGAGTCGAGAGCCCCTCACGGGTCACCGTGGTGTTTGTCGCCACCAGCCCCGCGAGCCCCCGATGGGTGACGACACCGGCGATATCCACAATCTCCTCATCGGGTGAGTCGGGCGATACTTTCACCAGGACCGGTGTGGCACCAGATTCCTGCTGCACCACCCCCAACAGGCTGTCCAACACCGAAGGATCCTGGAGGCTTCGCAATCCGGGAGTATTCGGGGAACTGACGTTCACCACGAGGTAGTCAGACACCGCGGAGAGTCTCTGGGTCAGCTGTGCGTAGTCATCCTCAGCGTGTTCGAGAGGAGTGTCGCGGTTTTTACCGATGTTCACCCCGATGACGGGGCGACGGGCGGCGCTGCGCGCGCGGTGAAGGCGGTCCACCATCGATTCCACGCCGCGGTTATTAAACCCCATCCGATTAATCAGTGCCCGGTCTTCGGGAAGTCGAAACAGACGTGGTGTGGGGTTTCCCGGCTGGGGGCGCGGCGTGACCGTACCCACTTCGACGTGACCAAAACCCACCGCCGCGAGCCCGGCGATCGCCTCAGCGTCCTTATCGAAACCAGCGGCAAGGCCAAAAGGGTGAGCAAAGTCGAGACCCATCAGGTTTTTCGACAGCCGCGGGTCGTGGGGGTTACCCCGCTCTAGTAGGGGGCGAATCGCGGGAAGGCCAAAAGCTTTTAAGACCGCGATTCCCGCGTGGTGGGCAAATTCGGGGTCGAGTCGTCGAAAAAACTGAAATAACCAGGGATACAACACCTACGAGGCTCCTTCGGCTGTCTCGGAATCCTCCCCCGCCCGGGCGGCAGTCCGCAGTGCGTCGATCGCCCGGTCGAAATCGTCCAAACTCTCAAAGGCTTGGTACACGGAGGCAAATCGGAGATAGGCCACCTCATCGAGTTCTCGCAGAGGCTCGAGAATGGACAACCCAATATCGTTTGCCTCAATCTGGCTGACGCCGGTTTGCCGGATGGCCTCCTCCACACGCTGGGCGAGTTGGGCCAGGTCGCCATCGGTGACCGGACGCCCCTGACAGGCTTTTTTCACACCCACCGCAATTTTCTCCCGGGAGAACGGTTCACTGACTCCGCTTCGCTTGACGACGGTGAGACTCGCGGTTTCCATTGTGCTGAAGCGACGTCCACATTCGGGGCACTCGCGCCGGCGCCTGATGGACACGCCGTCGTCACTCGTGCGCGAATCAATGACCCGCGAGTCGGGGTGGCGGCAGAAAGGGCAATACACCTAGTGCTCCTCCCCCTCGACAAAGCGGGCCTCGACGGCTTCGGCGTGGGCGGGAAGGTTCTCGGCACGCGCGAACACCCCCAGCGGGCCAGAGATGTCGCGCAGGGCGTCGTGGCTGTATTCGACGATCTGTTGCGGCCGCAAAAACGTCAGCGCGGACAGGCCCGACTGGAAAGATGCCCGGCCGCCAGTGGGCAGCACGTGGTTTGACCCGGCGAGGTAGTCACCCGCACTCACCGGAGTATCCGCTCCCACAAAAATCGCCCCCGCGTGACGGATGCTCACTGCGACATCCCTCGCGTTCTCGGTGAGAATTTCCAGGTGTTCGGGCGCGAGAGCGTCACTGACCAGCACAGCCTGCTCGAGCGAATCCACGAGGATTATCGCCGACTGCGGGCCGGACAGGGCCGTCGTTGCCCGGTCGCTGTGCGAGGTGGCCTTCGCTCGGCGTGACACGCTCTCGGCGACAGCCTCGGCATAGTCTGCGTCGGTGGTGATCAGGATGGCTTGCGCGAGCTCGTCGTGTTCGGCCTGGCTCACCAAATCGGCGGCGACGCTCTCGATCGGTGCCCGCGAATCCGCAATGACCACAATTTCGGTGGGACCCGCCTCAGAATCGATGCCCACCACACCTTTGACCAGACGCTTTGCCGCGGCGACGTAACGATTTCCCGGTCCGGTGATGACCGAGACCGCATCGAGGCCAATATCGCCCACCCCGTAGGCGAGGGCCCCCACGGCGCCGGCACCACCCATTTGGTAGAGCTCGTCGACATCGAGAAGGGCCGCCGTGGCCAGGATGGTCGGGTGAATCTGGGCCTCCCAGTCGGCCTGGGGTGGTGAAGCCAGGGCGATCGAGGAGACACCGGCAACCTGAGCGGCAACCACATTCATCACCACACTCGAGGGATACACCGCTTTACCACCAGGCACATACACCCCGGCCCGATCGACCGGGACAAAACGCTGCGTAATCGACGCTCCTGGTGCCAACTCCACGCTTCGCGATTCGGGGACCTGAAGGGCACTGGCTCTCCGAACGCGCTCGATGGAGAGTTCTATCGCCTCACGCAACTGCGGCGCCAGTGTCCCCAGCGCCGCCCGAGCGACCGCCGGGTCGAGGCGAACAGCCCGGGGGGCTGTGCCATCGAAACGCTCAGACTGCTCTAACAGCGCGGAGCTGCCGCCGCGGCGGACCTGGTCGATCAGTTCAGCGGCCGCCTCGGACACGTCGAGATCTGCCGTGTCTACTCGGGGCAGCTGGGCCTGGAGCGAGCCTTCGGCAAAGTTCACTCCCCGCCAGTCCAGTGTGCGCATCATTCCCCCATGGTAGGCGCCTGCGGGTGAATGAGGCGCCCACGATCGGGGCGTAAGCTAAAGCCAATGACTTCTTCACACGATTACCAGCCCACCGACTCCGCACGAGAGAGTTTCCTGGAGGTGTTTCGTCGATACGGCGCAGGAGTAGCCATCATCACGCTGCGCAAACCCTCCGGCGAACCGACCGGCTTCACCGCCACCTCCGTCGCCTCGCTGTCACTGCTTCCCCCTCGCGCCACGTTCAACATGTCAACCACGGCCAGCAGCTGGCCGGCGATTAACTCCAGTGAGTCGCTCCTCATTCACACCCTGCCCAGCAGCGCACACAGCCTCGCCACGCAATTTAGCGGCGAGGCGGCGAGTCGATTCGACGGGATTGAGCTCTTAGAGGGCCCCGATGGCCTTCCCCTCGTCCCCGGGGCGACCGGCTACCTGCACGCAAAGATTGTCGAGCGTCACACGGTGGGCGACGCGGCGATGGTGGCGGTGGAAATTCTGGGCGGTGGATTGGGCCTCGACGAGTCCGCTCTGGTCTACCAGCACCAGGATTATCGAGTCGCCGCCTCTTTGTGATCCTCGGGCTCTGACGCGGCGGTTTTTTCCGCCGTGTAAATGCAGTCTTTTCCGAGAATGCCCTTTAGCTCAGCGATGAGGTTCGCGCTCACGTCGACTCGTCGCGGCAGGGCAAACATCCGTGCGCTGTGTGAGCCCACGAGTCTCACCCTGACGTCGTACTCGCCCGGGTGAGACTCCAACACTCGATCGAGTTGCCTCAACACCTCGGCCGTCGCGAAATATTCGGGAATAGCCAGGGTCAGCGGACCGCTCCAGCGCTGCTCGGCGCGGGAGTGGATATCTAAGGACTTGGCCCCCTGGGCGTGCAGGGTCACCTGGTCGTCTCGACGCTGGACCCTCCCGCGCAGACCCATAATGGTGTCTGGCTGCAACAGATTCTGGTGCTCCTGGTAGCTCTTTCCCAGAAACATCACCTGGATTTCGCCGCTGAAGTCCTCCAGGGCCGCCTGTGCGTAAGGGTTCCCGCTCGCTCTAGCGACCTTGTGATTGGCCTGCGTCAACAGGCCCGCGATGGTCACCACGGTGCCGTCCTCGATGTCACTGTCCAATAACTGCGCCACCGTCATTTCGGCGTGCTCGGCTAAGCCCAATTCCAAGCCCGCTAGCGGGTGGTCGGAGACGTAGAGGCCCAACATGTCGCGCTCCAAAGCCAACAGTTCGCGTTTTGGCCATTCGGGGAGATTGATGATTTTTGGATTCTCCCGAGACTCTGCGCTCTCCAACAGGGCGTCAAAGTCGAATCCCACATCGCCGTGTTCGGCGGCCTTTTTGTCCCGAACCGCCTGGTCGACGACGCTTTCGTGTATTTCGGCGAGCGAGCGTCGGGTGTTTCCCAACTGGTCGAACGCGCCCGCTTTGATCAGCGAGTCGACGGTGCGGCGATTGAGCGCCTGGAGCGAGACTTTCTGCACAAAGTCGTGAAAGTCGGTGAACTGCCCGTGTTCCTCACGCGCCTGCTTGATGTGTGCCACGACGGCCTGGCCCACGTTTCGCACCGCTCCCAAGCCGAAACGAATAGACCCCTCCACCGCGGAAAAATTCACTTCTGATTCGTTCACATCCGGGGGCAGTACCGCGATTTTCATCCGGCGACACTCGTTGAGATACACCGCCGATTTATCTTTATCGTCGCTCACACTGGTGAGCAATGCGGCCATGTATTCCGCCGGGTAGTGGGCCTTGAGGTAGCCGGTCCAATACGAGACGACTCCGTAGGCGGCCGAGTGGGCCTTGTTAAAGGCGTAGTCGGAGAAGGGGACCAAAATGTCCCAGAGGGTCTTAATCGCCTCGGCGGAAAACCCACTGGCGCGCATCCCCGCCTGGAACGCCTCGAACTGGATATCCAGTTCCTCTTTTTTCTTCTTGCCCATCGCTCGGCGCAACAAATCCGCTTCGGCCAGTGTGTAGCCCGCGAGCTTTTGGGCGATTTCCATTACCTGTTCCTGATAGACAATCAGGCCGTAGGTTTCCCCGAGGATGGGGTCGAGAGCCTCCGCGAGTTCCGGATGCAGCGGGGTGATGTCTTGCACGCCATTTTTTCGCAGTGCATAGTTGGTGTGCGAATCAGCGCCCATCGGTCCCGGTCGATAGAGCGCGAGAACGGCGGAAATGTCGGCAAATCTCTCCGGTCTCAGCAGCCGCAACAGGCTGCGCATTGGACCACCATCGAGTTGAAACACCCCGAGGGTGTCGCCACGGGAGAGTAGTTCGTAGGTGGGCCGATCGTCCAGAGTGAGCTCTTCTAAGACCGGTCGGTGGCCTTGGCTTTTTTCGATGTTGTCGAGCGCGTCATCAATGATCGTGAGATTTCGAAGCGCCAAGAAGTCCATCTTGACCAGGCCGAGGGCTTCGCTGGTGGGGAAATCAAACTGGGTCACGATTTGGCCGTCTTGCTCGCGGCGCATGATCGGAATGATGTCCTCTAGTGGTGAGCGCGACATGATGACCCCCGCCGCGTGAACACCCCACTGGCGTTTGAGGTTTTCTAACCCCTTGGCGACATCGAACACGGTGGCCGCATCGCGGTCTTGGGCCAGCAATTCCCGAAAATCGGCGGCTTCCTTATAGCGCTCGTGGTCGGGGTCCTGAATGCCGGAGAGAGTGATGTCTTTGCCCATGACCGAAGGCGGCATCGCTTTGGTCAGCTTCTCCCCCATTCCAAAGGGGTAGCCCAACACCCGCGAGGCGTCCTTCAGGGCTTGTTTCGCCTTAATGGTGCCAAACGTCACGATTTGGGCGACGCGGTCTTCGCCGTATTTGTCCGTGACGTAGCGAATGACTTCACCGCGGCGGCGCTCATCAAAGTCCACGTCGAAGTCGGGCATGGAGACGCGCTCGGGGTTTAAAAACCGCTCAAAAATCAAGCCGTGTTCGATCGGGTCCAGCTCGGTAATTCGCATCGCGTAGGCCGCCATCGACCCCGCCCCCGAACCGCGGCCGGGCCCGACCCGGATGCCGTGATCTTTCGCCCAGGTGATGAAGTCGGCCACGACGAGAAAGTAGCTGGGAAAACCCATCTGGACGATGACATCCATCTCGTATTCGGCCCTGCGCATCGACTCGTCGGGGACACCCTCCGGGTATCGCTCGTCGAGGCCGCGGAGAACAGCCCGACGAAACGCCCCGTCCTCGCTATCTCCCGGTTCGACCGACCACTGGGGCATGTAATTGGCCGATTCGTCGAATTCGACCGAAACCCGCTCGGCGATGAGCAGGGTGTTGTCGCAGGCTTCGGGAATATCGGCAAAAAGCTCCCGCATTTCCGCCGCAGACTTGATGTAGAAGTCTTGGGAGTCAAATTTAAAGCGCTTGGGGTCATCCAACGTCGAGCCGGACTGGACACACAGCAGAGCCTCGTGCGCAGTCGCGTCCGCCGCGTGGGTGTAGTGCGAGTCATTGGTGGCCAATAGCGGAATGGAGAGTTCTTTCGCCAGGCGAATGAGATCGGTCATCACCTGTTTTTCGATGCCGAGACCGTGGTCCATGACTTCGACAAAATAATTGTCCGAACCAAAGAGTTCTCGCATTTCGCCAGCGACTCGTTTGGCCTCGTCGTATTGGCCCAGTCGGAGCCTCGTTTGCACCTCACCGCTCGGGCAGCCCGTCGTCGCGATAATGCCCTCGTGGAAGCTCGAGAGGAGCTCACGGTCCATCCGTGGTTTGAAGTAGTAGCCCTCCAGGGAAGCTTTAGAGGCCAAGGTGAACAGGTTGTGCATACCGGTGGTGTTTTCCGCCAGCAGGGTGAGGTGGGTGTACGCGCCGGCGCCGGAGACATCGCTACCCCCACCGTCGCCGAAGGAGACCCGAGTTTTCTCGCTGCGATGCGTCCCCGGGGTGAGGTAGCCCTCCAGGCCGATGATGGGGTTGATGCCCCGGTCTCTCGCGGCCCGCCAAAACTCGTACGCGCCAAACATGTAGCCGTGGTCGGTCATGGCGACCGCCGGCATACCCTGCCGGGCCACCTCATCCATCAGTTCGCCGATGCGCGCCGCGCCATCGAGCATCGAATACTCGGTGTGGACGTGTAGGTGGGCGAAGGAATCGGTCACGTTATCTCCGGCTAAATCTCTCGACCTTTAGAGTATTGCCCCGCGCGGGCTACCGACTTCGCACACTCCGAGAATTACTGCGGATCTAATAATTGCAGGGTGTGTTCGAGCTCCGCGGGGTAATCCGACTCAATTCGAAGCCGCTCGTGATCGGCCGGATGCACAAACGAGAGCACTTTTGCGTGCAGCCACTGCCTGGTCAATCCGAGCCTTTGGGCAAAACTGGGGTCAGCCCCGTAGAGAGAATCGCCAACGAGCGGGTGGCGCTCGGCCTGGAAGTGGACTCGGATCTGGTGGGTGCGACCCGTTTCGAGGTGGACTTCTACGAGGGTCGCCCCGGGAAAGACTTCCAGCGTGTCGTAGTGGGTCACGGCGTCCTTGCCATCGCGCACGACGGCGAAGCGCCACGATGAGGTGGGGTGTCTGCCCACCGGAGCGTCGATTGTTCCCGAGCTGGGCGCGGGGTATCCCTGGACGAGGGCGTGATAAATCTTCTCCACCTGGCGATCGCGAAAAGCGTCTTTGAGTGCTTCGTAGGCGCGGTCGCTTCGTGCCAGGACCATCACTCCCGATGTCCCGACATCGAGGCGGTGGACGACACCTCGACGATCCTCTGGTCCACGCTCAGAGAGGGTGATACCGGCCTTGTGCAGGGAAGAGAGCACCGTCGGGCCATCCCAGCCGGGGGCGGCGTGGACGGCGAGCTCGGGGGGTTTATCGATCACCACGACGTCGTCATCGAGGTGCAACACCACCGGGTCTGGACTCTCTGAGGCTCCACGCGGCGGCGGCGCCACCGGATAAGAAATATCTAGCTGCCAGCCCGCCTGGGCAGCGACCGATTTCTTGAGGGGACTGCCGGAGCGAGTAATCGCCCCCTCGGCGATGAGTTCGTGAATGCGCGAACGGCTGAGACCGGTCAGTTCAGCGAGGACCCCGTCCAGGCGTGCACCGGAATAGTCATCGGGGATGACCACCCGGGTGGGCTCCCCGCCCCGGGCGAGATCCATTTATTGACTGGTCGTGCGGGGTGTGGGGGCAGCCCCTGGTGTCTGAGCCATTGAGGCTTCAACGCTGGATTGGTCCAGAGCGGAGAGTTGGTTTTCGATAAAGCCTCGAAGGCTCTGCCGGTACTGGCGCTCAAACTCGCGCAGGCTCTCCACTTTGGACTCGAGCGCATCGCGCTCCTGCTGGAAGACCGAGATTCTGCGCTTTTGCTCTTCTTCGGCGTCCGCGACAATTCGGGCCGCCTGGGCGTGACCCTCAGCGATGAGCTCATCGCGCTTGTGAATACCTTCGCGCACGTGTTCCTCGTGCAGGCGGCGCGCGAGCTGCAGAAGATTAGTGGTGCCCTCCGCATCGATGGGGTCATCTTCAGAAATCGGCGCTGCGTCAACGGCCGCGGCCGGCGCCGCAGCGGGAATCGGAGAGGGTGCGCTCTGGGCCTGCTGCGCGAGGGCTTTGGCTCCTTCGAGCTCCTTTTTCAGGGTCTCGTTTTCTTCCGCCAGCCGGCGCATTTCGACGACCACGTCGTCGAGAAAGTCGTCCACCTCGTCGGGGTCGTAACCTTCGCGGAATTTCGTCGCCTGAAAGCGTTTGTTGACAATGTCTTCCGGCGTGAGTGCCATCTTTTCGTTCCTTACCCTCTGCGTAGGCCCAAAGGCCCTGTAGCGTCTGGACGGCTATGGGTAGCCATCGTCGTCATCCTATCCCGGCGGGCGATTCACACCGCCCTGGCCTACCGGAAACCCCCCACAACCGACATCACGATGAGCGTGCCGATCATCAGTAGCGACCAGCCCAGATCGATGGCTGCACCCCCGATTCGAAGCGGGGGAATCACCCTGCGCACGGCGCGCAAGGGCCGGTCGGTGGCCGAATAGCTCGCTTCGGCGAGGAAGAGGAAGGGACCCCTGGGGCGCCAACTTCGGGAGAAGACTTGCACCCAATCCATGATGAAGCGAACCCACATCGCGATGAAGAAAAGGTAGAGGGCCACATAGACAAGCCACGCAATAGCAGACACCATGGCCTCCATTATGGCCGTTGTGCCAGGGTCTCGACCGACAGTTAGTCGAGAAGAGCGTCGTTGTCGACGTCGTCGCTGGCTTCACCGGATACTTGGACGTGCGAGGGCGAGAGCAAGAATACTTTCGGGGTCACCCGTTCGATGTGCCCGTAGAGCCCCTGGGTGAGCCCGCTGGCGAAGTCCACCATCCGCCGGGCTTCGGATTCACTCATTTGGGTGAGGTTCATCACCACGGGGATGCCGTCCCGGAACGTCTCAGCGATCAGCTTGGCGTCCTCGTACTTTTTCGGGTGAACGGTGAGAATCTCATTCACATCCGGAGCCTGGGATCCGCGCGCGCGACGAAGTGGCGTCACGGTGGCACGCTGCGCAGACTGCTGCTGACCGGACGTCACGGGGGCGGGCCGCTGCTCGGACCACTCCTCGGTGTTGGATTCTTCGGCGAGGCCGAGAAACTCCAACGTTTTGCGCAATGGATTCGCCATGGGGCACCCTTTCTCTCTCTATCGGGTGTCTCCAGGCTACGTCGCTGGAGGCCTTTTTCCGGTGATTGCGGTGCCAATGCGAAGGTGTGTCGCCCCGGCGGCAATTCCCTCGCGGAAGTCGCCAGACATCCCAATGGAGAGGTCAGTGGCCTCGGGAGCGAGTGACAGTACGATCTTCTGAAGTTGGCGCACTCTGGCAAAGGCCTCGGCGGGGGCTTGGTCCTGTGGGGCGACGGCCATCACCCCGCGCAGCGAGAGCGTGGGAGTCGCGAGGACCTGCTCGGCGAGTGCCCCCAGATCGTCCGGAGAGACTCCTCCCCGGCCGGGATCGCCGGTGAGATTGATTTCGATGAAGCCCTCAACCTTGTGCTCCAGGGTCGCCAGCTTCGAGACGACACTGGAGCGGTCGATCGAGTGAATCACCGAGCAATACTCGGCCACTGCCCGCGCCTTATTGGATTGAAGCTGGCCGACAAAATGCCAGGTGAGGGGAAGGTCGGCGAGTTCGGCGTGTTTGGCCTGTGCTTCTTGATGGCGCGATTCACCCACGTGCTCGACTCCCGCGGCGACGAGTTCGCCAAGCAGCGACGCGGGGTGGAACTTGGTGACCACGACGGTCGTGATGGCGGACGGATCGCGTCCCACGTCGAGCGCGGCATCGGCGATTTCTTCGGATACGCGTTGCCAGCGGCTCGTGGCGCTTTCAGTGGCCACGACCGCTAGCGCAAAAAGTCGGGTACGTCGAGGTCCTGATCGTCGCCGCCGTCTGAGGCAAACACCGGAGCACGTTCGGGCTCCACGGTGTCGCTCACCGGGGCATCGTGTGTTCGAGGTGAGTCAGTCAACCATTGGGGGTGGGCGTCCCCCTCGCCCTCCGAGGTCGCCGCCACCGCGGGGAAGCCAGCGCTGGCGGCGTTCTGGCTTTCGACGAAGCCGGCAGCAATCACGGTCACGCGCACTTCGTCGCCCAGGGAGTCGTCGATGACGGCACCGAAAATGATGTTGGCGTCGGGGTGCACGGCTTCTTCGACGAGCTTGGCGGCATCGTTGATTTCGTAGAGGCCGAGGTTTGATCCACCCTGGATGGAAATCAACACTCCCTGTGCGCCCTCGATGCTGATCTCCAACAGGGGCGAGGCAATCGCCAACTCGGCGGCTTTAATGGCCCGGTCTGCCCCTCGCGACGCGCCGATACCCATGAGGGCCGTTCCCGCCTCGTGCATGACCGATTTCACATCGGCAAAGTCCAGGTTCCACAAACCGGGGGTGGTGATGAGGTCGGTGATTCCCTGCACACCGGCCAACAAAATGTGATCGGCCGTCTCAAACGCCTGAATCATGCTGATTGAGGGGTCGCCTAGTTCTAACAGTCGGTCGTTGGGCACCACGATGAGGGTGTCCACTTCGCCGCGGATTAATTCGACGCCATCTTCGGCCTGGGCCTGGCGACGTTTTCCTTCAAAGCTGAAGGGTTTGGTCACCACTCCCACGGTGAGCGCTCCGACCGCTTTGGCGATCCGTGCAACGACGGGCGCGCCTCCGGTTCCCGTTCCCCCGCCCTCACCGGCGGTGACAAAAACCATGTCCGCTCCGGTGAGTGCCTGCTCAATTTCTTCGGCGTGGTCTTCAGCGGCGCGGCGGCCAATTTCAGGGTCGGCTCCTGCACCGAGACCTCTGGTGAGCTCTCGTCCGATGTCGAGCTTGACGTCGGCATCGGACATCAGCAGGGCTTGGGCGTCGGTGTTGATGGCGATGAATTCCACTCCGCGCAGTCCGCGCTCGATCATCCGATTGACCGCGTTGACCCCGCCCCCGCCGACTCCGACGACTTTAATCACTGCGAGATAGTTGTGCTGACCGGTCACCCGGCACCCCCCTCAACAAAACCTTCAACTTATACTTTAAGATGAGAGTTTTATTCACTTTCGGACGCTCCCCACGCTAGAGCCTTGGGGCGCATCACACCGAGAGGTCACGGGCGTGTCGCGGCCTGGCCTACTGCACGCCCTCCTCGTCCTCCCTACTCCTCATTCTCACTGGACTCCTCATTCTCACCGGGCGCTTCGCTGTCTTCGCCGGGCTCCTCCGGAGGACTCGGTGTGGGAAAGGGCGAGGCGGCGTCGCGAATGACCACCGTGTCCGGAGTGGAGAGGTCAATCAGCTGCGGGGCATCCCGGCCGGCCGTGCGCAGGGCTGCCGGGAGAACGCGGGCCTTGTCCCGGGAGAGTTCGCTGCTCCCCCACAACACCCTGTGCTGTGAATCGCGCAAGCTAAAAGCAACGGTATCCGCACTGGAGGCGCTCACCCGCTCAATTCGCGAGAGCACCTCGGGGGGAATGACCGAGAGGGCCTCACCAATGGCGACAAAGCCCCGCGATTGGGGATCGGCGGGCACGCCAATCAGTGGAAATTCGCTCGGCTGCGTCTCGGACTCGAAGAGGGTGACCGCCGCCCGATCCACCACCGCAAAACCCTCGGGGGTGGACACCGCACCGATAGGTGTCCGCTCCACCACGGTGACCACCAGCGTGCTCGGCAGTTCAATGCGCGTCTCCACCGAGGCAATCAGGGCGATGTCAGAAAGCGACGCGGCGACGTCAGCCGGACTCACCCGGGCGAGGGGTTCGCCACCGAACGGCTGCAGAGCCGAGACGACCGTGTCATTCGAGAGGCGCTCAGTGCCCAGCACGCGAATGGTTTTCAAACCCAGAAGAGGCGATGACGTGACAACGATGGTGAGAATGGCGACCAGCACCACTCCACCAATTCCCGCCGTGAGCGCTAATCGACGCTGACGTGTCGCGGTCGTAAACCGTCGGTACTCTCGTCGCTCAGCCCGCTTTCTCTCCCTGGCCGCTCGACGCTCGGCGCGCGCCCCGGAAGGCTTCTGCCGAGTTGTGCCGGAGGCCTTCTTCGCGCGTCGACTAACGCTCGCCACCGGCACTCCCACCGTGGGCCTGGTGCAAGCGATCCAGCAGTCGCGGCACAATTTGGTACAGATCACCCGTGCTCATGGTGAGAATCACGTCACCCGGCCTCGCCCGTGACACCGCCAACTCGACGGCCCCATCCCAATCGGGTTCGAAGTCATAGGACACACCGGGCGCCAATCGATCCAGAATCATCTGGGTCGTCACCCCCTCGATGGGATCCTCTCGTGAGCCAAAAATGTCGAGAAAAATCGTGTGGTCACTGCCCTGGCTAAACGCCTCGGCCAACTCAGCCGCCATCAACTGGGTGCGAGTGAACAGGTGGGGTTGAAACAGGGTGATCACCTCACCGGAGCCGGCCACGGTGTGGGCAACCGCGAGGGCTGTGGCGACTTCGGTCGGGTGGTGGGCGTGATCGTCGAAAACCCTCACACCACCAATGTCGCCGTGAAACTGAAAGCGCCGGTCCGCGCCGGCAAACCCCGACACTCCGCGGGCGGCGTCTGAGAGGCTCCACCCGGCAAGCAGAAGCACCCCGATCACGCCGGTGGCGTTGAGCGCCGTTAATTCCCCCGGAACAGCCAATTCAAATGAGGCGCTCTCTCCCGCGAAACTCACCACCGCCTTCGCCACGGGTGCCGCACTCACCTCACTGAGCTGAAGTCTGGCATCGGGATGGGTGCCGTAGGTGAGCACGTTACTCGCATCAACCCGCTCCCACACGGCCCGCGCCCCCTCATCGTCGAGGCAGATCACGGCCTCATGGGCGCTGTGGACAAACTGCTCGAACGCGTCCCACACGGCGTCGCGGGAGCCATAGAAATCCAAATGGTCGGCCGCGACATTGGTCACCAACGCAATCCGGGGGTGATAGATCAGAAACGAGGCATCAGACTCGTCCGCCTCGAGAACGCACCAGGATGATGTGCCGGCTCGGGCCGACACGCCCCACTGGCTGACCACCCCACCATTGACCGCGGTGATGTCCTCGCCGAGGCGCTCCATCGCCGTCGCGAGAATCGCCGTCGAGGTGGTTTTGCCGTGCGAGCCACCCACGGCAATCGTGTCGAGCCCTCGCGCAATAACACGCAGCGCGTCCGCGCGGTGGAGAATCGTGACACCGCGCTCGCGGGCGCGGACCATTTCAGGATGCCAGTCGCGCACCGCGTAGGTCGAAATCACCGTGTCGACCTCATCCAGCCAGCCCGAATCTTCGCCGATGAACACTCGGATTCCCGCCGCTGCCAGCGAGTCGGTCACCTCTGAGGCGGCGCGATCGGTGCCACTGACCGCGTGGCCGCGCTCGTGTAACACGCGAGCAATCCCACTCATACCGGAACCGCCAATGCCCACCAGATGGACCCTGCCGAGATCATCGGGTAGCCAACCATCAGTGCGTGGTCGAAGCATCAGCACGTCCCTTCCCGCCACCGGCGGCGTCTAGAGCCCACCGCGCCATAATCGTCGCACCGTCCACTCTCGCCGTGGCGGCCATCGCCTCACCCATGGCGGCCACCCGCTCTCGATCATCCAAGAGGGGCAACAACACGGCGTGCACCCACTCGGGCGTGAAATCCGCGGTGCTCACCTGCAGTGCCCCTCCGGCGGAGACGGCAGAGGCCGCATTGCGCTGCTGCTCACCGTTTCCCACGTGGTAGGGAACAAAGATCGCCGGGAGCCCCACGAGCGCCAACTCGGCCACGGCATTAGCCCCCGCCCGCGAGACCACCAGGTCAGCCGAGGCCAAAGCGAGGTCCATCCGCTCGGTGTACTCCACGTGAGTGACCCCCTGCGGTGGGGGCGACGGTGCCTCGTGGCCCGGCCCACGCAGGTGGAGTACTTGCCACCCCTGGGCCACGATATCGGCAGCGACCCGGTCGAGGGTGTCGTTTAGTGTCCTCGCCCCGGAGGAGCCCCCGGTGACCAGTAACACCGGGGTGTCTGCGTCTAATCCAAAGTGTTGTCGCGCAGCGCTTCGTTGGGCCGGGCGATCGATGGCGAGGACTTCCGGACGAAGGGGCATCCCCACCACGGTGGCGTGAGGAAGCGCAGTGCCCGGAAAGCACACCCCCACCGCACGGGTCAGCCTGGCCCCTAAACGGTTTGCCAACCCCGCAATGGCGTTTGCTTCGTGAATGACCAACGGAATGCGCAGTAACCAGGCGGCCAGGTAGACCGGCGCCGCGGTGTAGCCGCCAAAGCCGACCACCACATCCACTCGGGCTTCGCGCAGCGCCCGCCTCGCCGCGACAACAGCCTGCAGCCAACGCAGAGGAAACCGCAGAGCGGCCGGGCTGATTCTGCGCGGGAAGGGAAGTTTGGGGACACGGTGGATGATCGGAAAGCGCTCGGGCACCAATTCGTCTTCGCGGCCACCGCGAGTGGCGATCACGACGCAGCGGGCACTCTCGCTTAGCTCCTGGGCAACAGCGAGCAACGGGGAAATATGGCCGGCGGTTCCACCGCCCGTGAGGGCGATCGTGCTCACGGTGACCGGACTTCTTTGGAGGATCCCGGCTGCCACACCGGCGTCACACGGCTATTGCGGTTGACCGCCATCACCACCCCCACACCCAGCAACGTCGAGAGCAGTGCGGAGCCGCCGACAGAAATAAAGGGCAGCGGAACACCCAGGACGGGCAGGTATTCCAGGACGACGGCGATGTTGACCAGTGCTTGGCCCACAATCCAGATCATCACCCCCGCGGTCACCAACCGGGCAAAAGGGTCACTGTTTCGCTGCACAAGGCGCGCCATCGCGACGGCCAACACGGTGAAGCTCAGGATCACCACGCTTGCTCCCACCAAACCCAGTTCCTCACCGATCACGGCAAAAATGTAGTCGGTGTCTGCTTCGGGCAACCACGACCATTTGGCTCTGGAGTTACCCAAACCCACCCCAAAGACTCCACCCGAACCCAACGCCATGGTCCCCTGCATCGGTTGCCAACACTGGTAGAGAAACTCATCGTCGGTGCAGCCGGAGAGCCACACGGTGACACGCTCTAAGCGGTAGGGGGCGATCAACGCCATGATCGCCGCCACCGCGCCGGTCGCACCCACAACAGTGCCCAACAAGCCCAAACGTATTCCCGCGACGAAAAGCACTCCCAGCACGATGAGCGCCATCACCCCCATCGTCCCCAGGTCTTGGCCGAAGAGGACCAGAGCGAGAGCGAGAATCAGACCCGGAATCAGCGGTTTTCCCAGCGCGCGCGGGCTTCGAATGTAGTCGACCCGATCGGCCAAAATGTGGGCCATCCAGATGATGAGCGCGAGTTTGAGAAATTCTGAAGGTTGACCGGTCAAGCCCCCGATCGAGAGCCAGTTGGTGTTACCTCCCGAAGAAATACCCAGCGGAGTAAACACCACGAGGCCCTGGAGGACGAGTCCAATGAACAACAGGGTGGGGGCCAACGCCCGAAGAGCTTGGGGCCTCCAGGTTGAGAGCACAAACATCATCGGTAAGCCCAACATCGCCCAAATACCTTGACGGGTAGCGACCCCCAAGAAACCCTCACCGCTGGTTTGGGCCGTCACGAATGAGGAGGAGAGAACCATGACCAGGCCAAAGAGGACAAGAAACAGCACCATCGCGACCATCACGACGTACTCGGGTGTCTCGGCCCGAAATAGGCGCCGCACCGACACCACAGCCCGCGTGCTCCCCGACTCGGGGCGAGGGTTGGCGACGGTGCCGGAACGAGAGGACACTGCCGACACCTCCCCCAATTAAGCGACCAGCCGATTAGACCACCCCTAGTCTCCGGCGAAGACGCGAATCGGTCGGTGAGGGTGGCGGGTGTGTCCGCTATTTCTGTTCGGGCCAGTCACCCAGCAAGAGTGCGCCTCCAAGTACTTCGGGAGCCACATCCAAGGCCCTGCCCACACCGAGAGCCGCGATGGCCACCTCGACCAATTCGGGCGTGGAAAACCCAGCCGCTACCAGCTCCTCCACCGTGCACAACTCCAGAGCGCGGTCTTTGCGATCGGGCAAAAACGCGCGATCGCAAATGACTTCGTCGACTCGACCCAGATCACTCATGCCCGGGGTGTCCCTGACGATGCCAATCGCTCGGGCTCCTTCGACGACCGACGCCTCGTGCAACGCGGTTTCACTCGCCGTGCCCGGCTGATAGAGACACGACTCGCGCGTGTGAGAGTAGAGCGCCTGTAGCGTCTCCGGGTCAGCATCTTCTGCCGGCTGGAAGTAGAGACTCACGCGCGGTCTGCGTTGGCTGGACTCCTGCGTGCCCATTCGCCACAGCTGTCGGTCAGAAAGAGTCCAGAGCGCCACATCAATACCGTCGGGGTGTCGAAAAGCATCCAGCATCGACGGCGCACCGTAGCCACCACGGGCCGCCTTGAAAGAGGCATGGAGCAGGAATTTCTGCGCCACATCAGCGACAACAAGACTTCGCTGTCCCCCGGCACACAAGACAATGTCGGGCCGCACGCCGTGTTTATCCGCCACTCGCCAGGAGAACTCGACGTCAGACCACACTGTGAGACCACTCGCCCACAGTTGTTTTTCGACCTCTAGGTCGGGATGCCAATCGGGTGAAATCACCACCAGGTCGGGCCGCAGTGTCAGCGCCGCGGCGGCGATCTCCGCCTCGGATGCGACGCTGTGGACGTCTACCCCCAACACCCCCAGGATGGTCGACCGATCAGAGTCTTCTCCCGCGAAGAGCACCTGGGTGGTCGCCCCCAGCTCCGCCAGGGTGTCCGCCAACGCGAAGCCCCCCTCGCCAAGGCCCACGACGAGCACCTTCTGCCCCGCCCACGGGGCGAACCAGCTGGTCAAGAGCTCTATTCCCGAACCGGAGTCAGACGACACAGGCATTAACGACCGAGCCACTCCAGATAGAAAATGCCCGCCCCGGCGAACGCGAGGAAGCCGGCGATGAGCCAAAACCTCACCACAATGGTGACTTCGGCCCAGCCTTTAATTTCATAGTGGTGGTGGAGCGGACTCGAATAAAAAATCCGACGACCCTTGGTCAACTTAAAGTAGGTGCGCTGGAGGACGACCGAGGCGGTGAGAATGAGAAATAGCCCGGCGATGAGCGGCAACAACAACTCGGTGCGGGTGAAAATCGCCATCGCGGCGACGCCACCACCCAGCGCGAGCGACCCGGTGTCGCCCATGAAGACCTTCGCCGGGGAGGTGTTCCACCAGAGAAAGCCAATCAGGCTGGCCAAAATGGCCGTCGCGACGGCAGCAAGATCCAAGGGATCTCGCACTTCGTAACACTTGTAGGCGACCACGGGGTCGAGGCTTGCGGAGAAACAGGACTGATTGAACTGCCAAAAGCTGATCAGAACGTAGGCGCCAAAGACCAGAATGGACGAGCCGGCGGCGAGGCCATCGAGACCATCGGTCAGGTTCACCGCATTGGACGTGCTCACCACGATCAGACTGGTCCAGATCGCAAAAGCGATGTAACTGCCGATGGTCCCGAACACGGCAAAGGTCAACCAGTCAATATCCCTAATGAACGAAATGGCCAATGAGGCCGGAGTTTCACCGTTTTGATCGGGGAAGGAAATCGCCAAAGCCGAAAACGCCGTCGCCACGATGATCTGGCCGACAATCTTGGCCCGAGGCGACAGGCCCAGCGACTGCTGTTGCCGGATTTTGGAGAAGTCATCCAGGAAGCCCACCGCCCCCAGACCCAACATAATCGCGATGACCAGAACGCTGGAATAGCTGGGCGTGGCCCCGGTGATCAGGTGGGCCACGAAGTAGCCAAAGACGATGCCGAGCAGGATGATAATCCCGCCCATCGTCGGGGTTCCGCGTTTCACAAAGTGCGTTTGGGGGCCATCCTGTCGGATGAATTGCCCCCAGCCGAGACGTTGAAAACCCCGAACAAAGACCGGGGTGAGCACCAGCGTAAAAATTAACGACAGCGCGCCGGAGAGGAGAAGCACCCTCACGGGGTGACCCCCAGCAGCGCTAACACGCCCGGCAATTCGCCGAAACGATGTCCAATAATGAGGACCACGTCGTTGCTTTGGGGCCACTCACGGATGTAATCGTACGCCTTTTGCGCCTGTTCTAACCACAGTGACTCGCCATCCCATGACCCCTCGAGACCGACCTGAGTCGCGAGTGCTTTTGCCTCTACTCCCACACCGAGCCACTGGTCGACACGGAGCCTAATCATCGCCGCACCCAGTGCGGGTAATGAGTCGTAGTCGTCATCCGGGCCAATGGCGACCAAGCCCGAAACCACCAGAAGGCGGCCCTCTTCTCGAACCACGGCCGAAGCCTGTTTGACTTTCGCGACAAGATCATCTGCCTGGGGCGACTCGGTCCAATCCAGCCAGCAGGTTCCCCCGCCGTCGAGGTCAAACACTTCCACGAGTTGCTCTCGTTGTGCGACACCGCGGAGCTTGGCGGGGGTAGGTGCCACGGGCTCGAGGCCCAGCAGGGCAGCCAAGGAGTCGTGCGGCAGGTTGTCTCTCGAGCCCTCCGGGTACACCAGACCCAGCGTCACGAGATTGCCCTCCTCATCGACACACTGGCTTCCCGCCCGGGTGACGCTATCGACCCTCCAGCTCACAAGCTGTCCTCCACACTCTCGCTCAGGTAACCGGCGGATTGCAGCGCGCGGAGCGCCTCCGCTCGAGCGGAAAAGGGTTCACGCACTCCCCCCACGTCCCGGTAGGACTGTGAGCCGGGTCCAATCCACACGATGGTGTCACCCGGTTTCGCGATGTGCACCGCCCGGGCAATGGCCTGCTCTTGGGAGGCGATTTCTTCATACTCTGCGTGACCGGCACTAGCCACCCCGACCAAGATATCGGCACGAATTTGCGCGGGGTCTTCCCGGCGGGGGTCATCGTCGGAGACGATGACGTAGTCGGCGAGTGTGGCGGCTATTTCGCCCATCGCAAACCGTTTCGTCCGATCGCGGTTGCCGGAGGTCCCACAAATCACAATCATTGCGCCCGGCGCGTGTGAGGCGAGTGCCTCTAGGGTCTGTTGATACGCGTCGGGGCTTCGACCCGCATCGACAAACACGCTCACGGCAGACTCCCCCGAGACTTTTTCGGCGCGCCCGGGGACGACCAGGTCGATTCCTCCCCGATGACGCCCCACCGCGTGCTCCAATGCCTCCAGGCTGTAGCCGCCCTGGACGAGCATCACCATCGCCAATGCGGCGTTTCGCACCATGTGGTCTCCCGCCGCGCGAATGCTGCTGGTGAGGGTCCCCTCCGGTCCGGTAAGAACAAACGTCGTCTGCCCGCCCTCTGCGTTCACGATCTCCACGCTCCAGGTCGGATGTTGCTCGGGCCGGCCAATACTGACCGCGGGAACACCGCAACCCGCGAGCATTTTCTGCCCCCAGGGTGTATCCAAGGAGATCACGGCCTGCTCGCTCAAGCCAGGCTGAAAGAGTTCGCGCTTTGTCTCGAAGTAGGTGTCCATGTCGCCGTAATCTTCAAGGTGATCGTGGCTGAGGTTGGTGAAGCCGGCCACGCGCGCAACAATGCCCGATAGTCGCTGACGTTGAATCGCCTGGGCACTCGCCTCCAAGGCCATCAGCGCCACCCCGCGCTCAGCGGCCAGCGCGAGCAGGGCATGAAGCTCTGGTGCTTCCGGAGTGGTGAGTGGCGTCTTCACACTCTCCTGGCCGATCCTGCGCTCATGGGTGTTCGAAAACGCTGAATTGACCTCCATCGCCCGGGCAATGGCGTCTAAGTAGAACACGACGGAGGTTTTGCCGTTTGTGCCGGTGACCGAAAACACGTCGGGGAGGCGAACTCCCGGGTCATAGACCCGAAGAGACACCGGACCCAGTTGGGCCCGAGGGTCGGGGTGAACGGCGATGGGAAAGTCTTCGGGGACATTGTCCATATGGGCGATGCCGGCGGGGTCGCTCAACACGGCTTGGGCGCCCGCAGCGATCACCTCAGTGACAAACTCACCACCGTGTCGACTGGCACCGGGTAATGCGACAAAGAGGTCACCCGGTGCCACCGCCTGGCTCGCCAGACTCACACCAGAGACCGTGTGGTCGGCGGGAGGCTGATGCCAATCCCAGGAAAACGCTTCCCCCAATTCGGTGAGCGCTGTGGGGGTATTGGCGGTCGGTCGCGGGCTGTGTGCGCTCACGGCGATGACCTCCTCGATGGTGCGTGGGTGCCTACCAGGTTAGTGGGGGCAAGCCGGGGCCCGGACCTGAAGGAGCCACTCGGAAATGCTTCACGACCTGGGTCACAATCGCATCGAAGGCGGGAGCGGCCGCGTAGGAAAAGCGGTTCGTTTGCGGTTTGACAAAAGCGACCACGACGACGTATTGCGGGTCATCCGCGGGGACCATTCCGGCAATCGAGATCATTCGCTCATCGCCGTACTCGCCATTTTCCGCGATCTCTGCGGTGCCGGTTTTCGCGGCGATGCGGTAGCCCGGCACATTCACCCTGGTCTGCAGGGTGCCGCTTTCGGGAACGGTTTCTAAAATGCGCAGCGTCTCCCGGGCCGTCGATTCTGACACCACTCGAACACTCTCGTGCTCTGGCGCAGAAACGAACTCTCCATCGGCGTGTTCGCAGCCGCTCACGAGGCGAAGCGGAATCCGAACACCTCCGTTGGCAATCGCTTGATAGGCACCGGCCATTTGCGCGGTCGTCGTGGAGAGGCCTTGACCAAAGGCTTGGGTGTGCCGGGTAATCGAGTCGACCGTGTCCGGGTCGGGCAGGTAGCCATCCTGCTCACCCAAGAACTCGACGCTGGTCATTTCGCCAAAACCAAATAATTGGTAGTAGCGATGCAACGTGCCGAGGTCCATCCGATCCGCCAATTCGACCACGCCGGTGTTGGACGAGTGGCTGATGATCCCCGCAGTGGTGAGGTTGCCTTCGGCTGCTCCCGACGAGTTTCGAATGTAGCGCTCTCCCGGGAGCTCCCAGGTTGACGGGACGCTGTGCGCCTCCTCTGAAAAGGTCAGCCCCTGGTCCAGCAGCGCGGCAATCGTGATCGTTTTCATTGTGGAGCCTGGCTCGAAGGTGGAGCTGAAATTGTCGGCTCGAAGATGTGATTGGGGCACATCACCAAAATCGTTGGGGTCATAGGTCGGCCAGTCAGCGGCCGCCACCACGTCCCCGGTGTCGACTTCGACGACCATGGCCGAGCCGCTCTCCGCTCCGAGATTTTGCCCGTAACGAGCGAGTTGTTGGAGGACAAACCACTGAAGATCGCTGTCGATGGTGAGCACCGCGTTGCCACCATCGAATGCTTCTTCAGTCACTTCCATGGTGCCCGGAAGTTTCACCGAATCGGCACCGCGTTGGTAGCGAAGCGACCCGTGTTCTGCCCGTAAGCATTGGTCCCATTTCAGCTCAACGCCCTCGAGTGGACCGTCGGTGCCCATCATTCCGGTGAGGTTTCCGGCGACGGAGCCGAAGGGATAAAACCGCTCCGGATTGCGCTCGAAATACATCCAGGGAATATCCAAATCCACCAGTGCGCGGTATTGGGTGGTGGTCACCTCTTTGCTCAGGTAGGCGAAGTTGGCGTCGGGGTCGGCCGAAATGCTGGCCCACATTTGAGCAACAGGCGTGCCCGTAATCGACTCCACTTCCGCCAGCGCCGCCATCACACTCACCACCTCACCCGCTCGCCGAAAATCCGCGACGTGCATCGGCGACACCGTCACGTCGTAGCGATCGGCGTTGTGCGCGAGCGGTTGTCCCGCCCGGTCGAGAATTTGGCCGCGCTCCGCCCACAACGTGGCCGACTGGGTCCGAAATTGTGTCGATTCAGTGCTCAGTTCGGCAGCCCGAACCACTTGGATGTCCACCAGGCGCACAAAAAACGCTCCCACAATGACGACGACCACGAGAGACA
>NZ_JAVLBO010000001.1:0-207227 GCF_031581085.1 Pontimonas sp. | reverse complement strand
ACCCGCTGCGGAGAAGAAAGCCGCTGCGGAGAAGAAACCCGCTGCGGAGAAGAAACCCGCTGCGGAGAAGAAAGCCGCTGCGGAGAAGAAACCTGCCGCGGAGAAGAAGCCGGCGGCGAAGAAACCTGCCGCAAAGAAGACCGAGACCGAGAAGAAGTAGAGGAACCACGCATGGCGAATGTCTCCCTAGAAGACGTTAAAAAGCTCCGGGAGCTCCTGGGCACCGGGATGGTCGATACGAAAAACGCCCTGGTTGAAGCCGGTGGAGACCTCGAAAAAGCCACCGAGCTTCTTCGGCTGAAAGGCGCGAAAGGTAACGCGAAGCGTGCCGATCGCTCCACCAGTGAAGGTCTGGTCGCCGCGGGTGAGTCTGGCGGTAGTGCCTACCTGATTGAACTGGCCTGCGAGACCGACTTTGTCGCGAAAAACGAGAAATTCGTTGCCCTCGCTGACACGGTGCTCTCGGCAGTAATGGCCGCAGGAAGCACCGATGTCGAATCGGCGCAGAGCGCCCCCCTTGGCGACTCCACCATCGCGGAAACCATCGAGGGCGAAGCGGCCATCATCGGCGAAAAAGTTGAGCTGCGCCGGGTGGCGCACCTGGAAGCCGAAAAGTTCGCGATCTACCTGCACCGGACCAATAAAGATCTGCCCCCGCAGGTCGGCGTCGTTCTTGGCTACAGCGGTAGCGACGAGGACACCGCCCGAGGAATCGCTCAGCACATTTCCTTTGCCGATCCCCAGTATTTGACCCGCGACGAGGTCCCCGCTGACGCGGTGGAGAAGGAGCGCGCCGTGGTCGAAGAAATTAGTCGATCGGAGGGAAAGCCCGAAGCGGCACTGCCGAAAATCGTCGAGGGACGCCTCGGCTCCTTTTTCAAGCAGGTTTCCCTGATGGATCAGGATTACGCCCGGGACAACAAACTCTCGATTGCGCAGGTCGTCGAGCAGGCAGGACTGACAATCAACGGCTTCGCGCGCTTCCGGGTAGGGTCCTAACCGCGAAACAGCGCTGAGGCGCTAGCCTGCTAGGCGAGGCCTCGATGACGCAAGGAGGAGCGATGGGTTCACGGAGGCGCGTTTTACTCAAACTCTCCGGAGAGTCCTTCGGTGGTGGTGCGCTCGGTGTGAATCCCGACGTTGTCGCTCAAATTGCCAGGGAAATCGCGGAAGCCGCGACCGAAGTGGAAGTCGCCGTCGTGGTGGGCGGGGGAAACTTTTTCCGCGGCGCCGAACTGAGCCAGCGCGGTATGGACCGGCGCCGAGCGGACTACATGGGCATGTTGGGCACCGTGATGAATGCCCTCGCACTCCAAGACTTCCTCGAGCAGGCCGGAGCCCACGTGCGAGTGCAGTCGGCCATTTCGATGACCCAGGTGGCCGAGCCCTACATTCCGCTTCGGGCGGTGCGGCACATGGAAAAAGGGCGCGTGGTGGTGTTTGGCGCGGGGGCGGGTCTGCCCTACTTTTCCACCGACACCGTGGCGGCCCAGCGCGCGCTCGAGATCCTCGCCGACGAAGTGCTGGTCGCAAAGAATGGGGTCGATGGGGTCTATACCTCCGATCCGAAAACAGACCCCGATGCTCAGAAGTTTGACCAGTTGAGTTACCAGGAAGCGTTGGTGAAGGGGTTGAAGGTCGTCGATTCGACGGCGTTTAGCCTCTGCATGGACAACAGCATGCCGATGCTGGTTTTCGGCATGGAACCGGAGGGCAACGTCACTCGGGCGCTCCTGGGTGAGCGCATCGGCACCTTGGTGTCCTAGCGCGATACCCCGCCAGATGAGGCTCGCTAGACTCGAGGACAAGACCGGGAGGTTGCAATGATCGAAGATGTACTGTCCGAGGCTCGCGACAAAATGGATAAAGCCGTGGACGCCGTCCACACCGACTTTCAGAATGTGCGCACCGGGCGCGCCAATCCGGCGCTTTTTCAAAAAATCATGGTCGAGTACTACAACACTCCCACCCCCCTAGATCAGTTGGCGGGATTCCAGGTGCAAGAGGCCCGGACGATGCTCATTACCCCCTACGACAAGTCGGCAACCAAGGACATCGAAAAAGCCATCGTTGCGGCGCAACACCTGGATGCGACACCCCAAAATGACGGGGAGGTCATTCGTGTGACGATGCCTGAGCTCAACGAAGAGCGTCGCAAAGAGTACGTGAAACTCGCCCACCAGAAGGCCGAAGACGGCCGGGTGTCGGTGCGTGGAGTGCGGCGTAAAGCAAAAGACGATTTGGAAGCCCTCACGTCCGAAGTGGGTGAAGACGACGTCTTTCGCGCCGAAAAGGAACTCGAGGCGATGACCAAGGCCCACATCGACCATATCGATGAGGCGCTGAAGAGAAAAGAAGACGAACTCCTCGAAGTGTGACCTGCGGTGAACAGACAACCACGCCGCGACGAGCAGCCCTCCGAACCACCCGAGGAGCGCAGCTCCTTCGATCACGTCCTCGGTGGTGTTGAAGCTCAGTATCACGAGTGGGAACACCAGGTCCGCGAAGCAAACGACCGCATCGATCAAGCAGCGGGCCGCCCGCTATGGCAGGCCATCGCGGTCGGTTTAGTCTTTGGCGGGCTGTTTCTCGTCGCGCTTTTGGTTTCGCCGTTGCTGTTTGGTCTCTTCGCGGGGGTTCTTCTCGTCTTCGCTGTCGTGGAGTTGGTGGGGGCGATGCGCCTGGGCGGTGCGAGGCTGTCTCGGACCCTGCTGTCGTTGATTTCTCTTGCCATCCTTGCCGGAGCCTACTTTTTTGGCGGCGACGGGTTATTTACCGCCCTGTTTGCCGGAATTATTCTGGTGGCGCTCGGCCGATTGGTGTTGATGGTGCAACCCGGCGCCAGAGGGCTCGCGGCACGAGATATTCAACAGGGCTGGTTTGTCCTGATGTACCTGCCCTTCATGGGATCGGCGGCGGTCGCGCTGCGACTGAGTGAAGGCGGAACGTGGTGGATTTTCGCCGTGATGATCATTGTGGTGAGCGTGGACACTTCCGCCTATGCCGTCGGGCGCGCCCTCGGACGCCACAAGCTCGCTCCTGCGATTAGTCCAGGGAAAACCTGGGAGGGGCTCGCCGGCGCAACCCTCGCAGGATCGATCGCCGGAGTGGCGACCGGGGTGTGGATGATCGGGGTGGGGCCGTGGTGGGGCGTGATGATTGGCCTGGTCATTGTGATTACTGCCACGCTCGGTGACCTGCTGGAATCGTTTATCAAACGCGAGGTGGGGGTCAAGGACATGTCCAGCTTGCTGCCCGGACACGGGGGCATTCTCGACCGGCTGGATTCAGTCTTGCCCTCACTCGCCGTCGGTTACCTGCTCTACCAGTTCCTCGGCTGAGGACTCGCTTCGCCCGACAGGGGTGAAAAGGACGGTCATGGTGTGTGAATGCGGGCTGTAGGCCGCTCCAGAGAGCAGAATGGGGGAGTGGGTGAGCTGTTTCCGGATGCGCCAAAAGGCCAAGCGGGCTATGACAAAGCCGAGGTTCAGGATTTCTTAGACCGCGCCAAGCGCGCCTATGAGGGCAGTGATGAGGGCATCACCAGTTCCGATATTCGACAAAAGGTGTTTAGCACCACCCCCAAAGAAGGTTTTGACCCCCACGCGGTAGACCAGGCCCTGTGGCGGTTAGAGGAAGCATTTGCCTCCAGAGAGCGAGCCAGCGTGACAGAAGACACCGGAGAAGCCGGCTACTACAAGCGCATTCGCCAACAAGCCCAAGAGATTTTGGACCGTGTCGCCAGACCGCGCACCGAAAAGTTTCGCCGCGCGAAGCTTTTGCAACCGGGCTATCACCCCGCCGATGTCGACATTTTTTGTGATCGACTGGTGCGCTATTTCCAGGGTCAAGAGGCCGTGTCGGTGGCGACGGTGCGCAACCAGAAGTTTCGCACTCGCCTGGGAGGCTACGAAGAAAGCCAAGTCGACCGTGTCTTAGACGACACCGTTTCGGTCATTCTCGCCGTGCGTTAGTTTCTCACCACTCCCGGCTACACTAAAGCGAGTGTTTTCCGGGAATCTGGCCCGCGCCGCCAGTCACAGTGCGCCTCGACGCCTCGGTGCGCCGCGACGGGTGCTCTCCGTTCTCGCCCTCGGCAGTATCGCCGCCTTCCTCGCCTGGCCCCTGGTAAACCCGCACGTGGACCCCGCGAGTGCCTATTTACTCCACGGTGAGCAGTCGGCGGATGCCCAAGAATTTAGCGTCACCGGCGATGCCGGGCAGATTATTCGAGACGGATCGTGGAGTGTGACCCGCTCGGCCCGAGCGAGTGCGCCCGCCGTGGGAACACCAGATCCCGGCACGGCCCAAGCCATCGCTCGCGACTTAGTGACCGCCAGAGGCTGGGACGAGGGTGAATACCGCTGCCTGCACGCGCTCTGGATGAGAGAGTCTGGCTGGAACCACTTCGCCCAAAACCCGAGTAGCGGCGCGTACGGGATTCCCCAATCGCTTCCCGCGAGCAAGATGGCCAGTGCCGGCGACGATTGGGCGACAAACCCGGAGACCCAAATACGCTGGGGCCTGGGATACATCGAGGCCCGCTATAACACCCCGTGTGCGGCGTGGGGCCACTCCGAAGAAAAGAACTGGTACTAGCCAGCATGCCCCGCCGTCACCGTCGCGACCGGGATCAGGACGCCGAAGCACTCGATATCGAGCGGCTTCGCACCGGCATCCGCCGGGTCGAGACGAAACGGGGAAAGCGCTACGTTGTCCAGCCCATCAGTGAACACAATGCGCTGAAGGACTACCGCTGCCCCGGCTGTAACCACATCATTCCCCCCGGACAGGCCCACCTGGTCTCCTGGGAAGACGAATCTTTGCTCGGATCGAATCGAGCCGTGGAGGAAAGACGCCACTGGCACAACCACTGTTGGCGAATTGCGTAACCAATGGCCGTGATTCGAAGCTCCAGCGTGTTGCCCGCGAGGCGATCCGACGTGTCGTTTCAGACCTCTGATGGCTTGCGCCTGGTCGGTGAGCTCGCCCTCCCGCTCAGTGGTGCCCCGGTCGCGACCCTGCTGTGGTGCCACCCGTTGCCCACCGCCGGGGGCTACATGGACTCACACGTGATCCGAAAGGCCGCTAACCGACTCCCCGCGATGGCCAATATTGCCGTCTTGAGGTTCAACTTCCGCGGGGTGTCCTCACCCAGAGGCCTCTCCGAGGGCAGCTTTGGTGAGGGCGAACAGGAGGGCCTCGACCTCGACGCTGCCCTCCGGTTTCTCGACGGTGAGGGGCTTAGCTCCCCCTGGCTCGTGGGCTGGTCATTTGGAACCGAAGTCATCCTCAAACACGCCCTCGATAGTGGCTACCCCTTCAGCGGTGCCTTGTTACTCTCTCCGCCCCTACACCGCGCGAGCGACGCCGACCTTGCCCGCTGGGTGGGCCGGCCAGAGCCGGTCGTAGCGCTCGTTCCCGAACACGACGATTTTCTCCAACCCGCCGAAGCGAGTCGCCGCTTTGCCACCATCCCGCACGCCCGAGTGATCGCCGCCGAAGGGGCAAAGCACCTCTTTGTGGGCGAAAAATACACCCACCTGGCACTCAGTGAAATTGTCGCTCAGGTCGCCCCCGAAGCCTTGCCGCTTCCCACAGAGTGGCCCGAGGACGAGCTCGAGGGCTAGGCCTTATTTGTCGGTCGACTCTGACTTGGACTTGGGCTTGGACTTGGACTTGGACTGGGACTGGGACTGGGACTGTGCGTCCTGTGCATCCTGTGCGGCTGTGTCGACGACCTGCACCACGCTTCGAAGCGATTCAATGTAGCTCGCGATCGTGTCTTTTTCGACTCGAAGGGCGGCCACGCGCTTTTCTGACTCGGCGACTTTTTTACTCGCTTCGCCGGTCGCGGCGTCGATGATTTCTTTCGCCTCGGCTTCGGCCTTCGCGACCATTTCGCGCGCTTCGGCCTGTGCTTCGTCGCGTCCGGCCTCATTCAACTGGGCGATCGAATCCGCGACCTTCTGGTGCTCCTCGCGCAGCGAGGCCAGTTGGGAGGTGAGCTCTTCGCGCTGCGTGGTGGCTTCCGCGAGGAAGCGGTCGTTGAGTTCGACGGCCTTCTGGTGCGCATCGAGAAGTTCGCGTTCGCTCTCGGCCCGCCGGGCTTTGAGCTCCAAGTCCAAGTCGGAGCGAGCCTGGGACGCCACCAGCGCCAGAGCCTCCGCCTGCTTCTCGTTATCGTGTTGAAGTTTCGCGTGGGTCGCCGCGACCTCTTGCTCCATTTGCGTTTTCGCTAACGCCGCCTCTTCCTGAATTTTCTTGAGCGTCAACTCGTGGGTGGCGCGCTCCACTTCGATCTCTTTTTGCAATGCCGCCGCGTCACTTCTCGCTTTTCCGATTTCGCGCTCAGCCACACTGCGCTGCTCGGCGATGGCCCGCTCGGCTTCCGCGCGGAGCGATTCGGATTCGCGTTTGGCAGAGGCCCGGAGCTTCGCCGTTTCGGTCGAGACCGCGCCGCGAATAGACGCGGCTTCTTCAATGGCCTCGGTGCGCACACGCTCGGCTTCAGCATTGGCCTCGGCGAGGAGTTTCTCGGCGTGTTCTTCAGCAGATTCCCGGCTGGCTTTGGCGGTGGCTTCGGCCTCGGAGACGATCCTGCGGGCTTCCTTCGACGCGGCTTCGAGGGTGGCTTCTGCCTGTGCTCGGGCGTCTTCGGTGACGCGGTCGGCGTCGATATCGGCCTGGGAAATGATGCGCGTGGACTGCTCTTCGGCAATGCGCAGGACGGCTTCCAGGCGACCACCGAGGCCCGTGTAGCTGGGTGTTTGGCTTTCGTTTTGGTTGTTTCGAAACTGCTCGAGTTCGTTGCGCGCTGCGGTGAGGTCCTCCAGTGCTTGCGCGCGATCCTTCGCCGCCTGCATCAACTCAGTTCGAAGCTCCGAGAGGGCAGCTTCCACGTCGGCGCGGCGATAGCCGCGCAGTTCGGTGGGGAACTCTCCTTGGTCGATACTCACCGCACTCTCCTCGTGTCGTCTCGGGTGTCACAGAGTCTAGTTGGGGCACTCGCGGGGTCTTCCCAGATGGTGGGTTACCCTGGATGGTTGACCCAGGCAGACTCGTGGCCATCCGGGAAAGGAGTGCGCCGTGCGATTGGTATCGGCCATTCTCATTCTCCTCACCTCGATTATGACCCTCGGTGCGGGCATCGCCCTTCAAACCGTGTGGGCGGGGCCCGAGAGCATCGTGAAATCGGTGCAACTTGACCACACAGCCCCCGCGGTATTGATCGACGGGGAGACGTTGACCGCCTATCCGGGGCGCCAAACCATCACCGCTGTGGACGACCAGGGCGACCCGGAAGCGGGGGTGGTCCTTGTCTATGGCCGCACCACCGACGTGCTCGCCTGGGTGACCCCCGCGCGTTTCACGGCCGTGCGCCACAACGACGAAACCGGCGAGTTGTATGCGGTGCCCCGCCTGGGAGAAGATTCCACCGTCCCCAACCCCCTCGGTTCTGACCTCTGGCTGGAGCAATACCGCGAAACCGACGCGGTGCGCACCTCGCTGACCGCCCACTCGGGCATCACCGTGGCAATCTTTGCCGACGGTGAACGCGCCGCCCCCGAATCCATTCAGATTTCCTGGCCGTTAGACAACGTCTCGCCGCTGTCTGGAGTGCTGGTCGCCCTCGGTATCGTCGCCATGGCGATCGGTTTTGTGGTCCTGGGCCTGGCCCTGACCGATGTGCGAAGGCGCCGCGGTCCGCGACGCAAAATCTCGGTCGCCCCAAAACGCCGCGCCCCGAGGCGCGGCCCCTATGGCTCCAGGAGAGGCGCGACCGGCTCCGCGAGGGCCAGGCGGATGACTCGCAGCATCGCGACCATTCCGCTGTTGGGTATTGCCTTGGCGGGAGGTTGTGTGGCGCCAGAGTCCGGTCAAAACGGTGCAGACACCCCGGGCTCCGCCCTGGACGCTGTGGAGATCAACGGCGAGGGTGCCGCGGAGGGGGAGGCAGACGAGGACCAGGCAGGGCCCTACCCCGCGGTCACCACCGCCCAGTTCGAGCGCATCATGGCCCGGGTCGCCAACGACGTCACACTGGCCGACCAGGAGTTGGATGCGCAGTTACTGACACCGCGGTTGGCTGAGCCCAGTCTCAGCCACCGCAGCAGTCAATACCGGCTTCGCTCATGGGACGAAGAGCTGGGGCAACTGGTGGGTATTCCCGCCGAGCCCATTCGGTTACTGGTGCCCCAGCAAACGGATAGTTGGCCGCGCACCGTCGTCGCCGTCGTACAGGATGGCGCCGAAATCAATGCCCCCACCCTGGCGGTGGTCCTGCGCCAACAGACTCCTCGCGAGAACTACCAGTTGGCCTATTCGACTCTGCTGGCGCCCGACGCGACACTGCCTGCCGTTCCCCCCGCCGATGTGGGAAGCCCGCGGTTAGCGCGTGATTCAAAACTGGTCTCGCTCAGTCCAGAAGAAACCGTGTCGCTGTATGGAGACGTGCTGCGCCGAGGCCCCGACTCGAGGGCGTGGCTCGAATTCGACACCCTCACCGATGACCTCTACGCCCTGGTGGGGCCGGACGGCCGCCAGCTGAGGCGGGAATCGTTGGGCTCTGGTTTGGAACTGAGCGCCGAGATTGTGCCCACGGACTATCCCATTGTGGCCCTCGCCACGGCCGATAGTGGCGCTCTGGTCTTTGGCACGCTGCAGGAAACCGAACAGGTGCGCCCGCTCGAGGATGGTGCGACGATTAATGCGACGCCGTCGGTTCGTGCCCTGACCGACCTGCCCTCCTCCGCGGACGGCTTTGTGGCGCGCTACGAGATGCAAATAGTCTGGTACGTACCACCCATTGGCTCCGAGGAGCGGGCGCGGGTTGTCGGCTACGGCTACCTGCTGGTGGATGCCGATGAGCTCGAACCCATTGAGGAATAACCGGAGGACAGCGCATGAGTAATCCCCCACTGCCAGGAAATTTTGCCGGAGCGATGGACCTCTCGGCGCTGGTCAACCGCGCCAAGCAGGACCAGGCTCCGGCCCAGCCCGCGGCGCCAGGCGCGTCGGCCTACGTGCGCGATATCAACGAATCAGAGATGGCTCAGATCGTTGAACTCTCCAATACGGTGCCCGTCATTCTCGAAATCTACGGTCAGGGCGTGACCCCGCAGATGGGTGGCCTGATCGAGAAATATCAGGGCAAACTCGTCCTCGCCACCCTCAACGCCGACCAGGCACCACAGCTGGTACAAGCCCTGCAAATCCAGGGGGTCCCCACCGTGTTCGCCGTCATCCAGGGCCGACCGGCACCGCTGTTTCAAGGCCAGGCCTCGGAAGCAGAAATCACTCCGGTACTCGATGAGGTCTTGAAAGTCGCGGGTCAAGCGGGAGTGACCGGTGTCGCTCCGGCGGGTGAGCAGGCCCAACCCGACGCCGCCGAAGAGCCGGAACAGCCGCCGCTCTCGCCCGAACACCAACGCGCGTTTGATGCACTGAGCGCGAACGACTGGGACGGCGCCGAAGCGGCCTACCGCGAGGCGCTCGCCAAAGCCCCCGCCGATTCGGACGCCGTCGCGGGTCTCGCCCAGGTGGGCTTACTCAAACGCCTCGGCTCTCAGTCGGCCGACGCCATTCGCGAGGGTGCCGCCCGCGAGCCCGAGAACCTCGCCGCGCAACTACTCGTCGCCGACCTCGACGTGTCGGGCGGTCACCTCGACGACGCGTGTGGACGGCTTCTTGGGATTTTTGCCGGCGCGGACCCGGAGGCGCGAGAAGTGCTCCGCGAGCGCCTGCTGGACTATTTCGCCATCGCCGGTCCCACTCACCCGTCGGTTGTCGCTGCGCGTCAGCGGTTAACCTCGCTGCTCTACTGAGGCCCGCAGTGAGCGTGTATTTAGACCACGCGGCCACCACGCCGATGCCCGCCGAGATTCGCGATACCTACGCGCAGGCCCTCGCCAGGGTGGGAAACCCCTCATCGATTCACCAGGCCGGCCAAGACGCCAGAGCGCACCTGGAATCCGCTCGCGCCGAGATTGCCGGGCTACTGGGACTCGACCCGATGGAACTGATTTTCACCTCCGGGGGGACCGAATCGACCAACACCTGGATTAAAGGTCGCACCTTCGCGATGCGCCAAGCAGGCGTCGACACCCCGGTGTGGATCTCGACCGCGGCAGAACACCACGCCACCCTCGATGCGCTGCAGTGGTTGGAAACCCACGGCCTTGCCCGCACCCACTGGGTCGATGTCGATCGCTGGGGCGTGTGTGATCTGGGCTCACTGGAGGCGGCACTGGATGCCTACCCCGCGGCCGATATTGCCGGGGTGACCACGCTGGTCGGCAACAACGAGGTGGGCAGTATTCAACCGGTGGAACACATCGCCGCGCTCGCGGCCAGCCGGGGCGTGTCGGTGCATTTAGACGCCATTCAAGCTTTTGGCCACCGTGAGCTTCCGCTTCGCCAGTGGGGGGTCCACGCGGTGAGCCTCTCAGCCCACAAAATCGGTGGCCCGGTGGGTATTGGTGGCCTGGTGGTCACACGCAACGCCCCCGCCATCGAAGGCCTGCACCACGGCGGGGGTCAACAGCTGCACCGCTCGGGAACACTCGATGCGGCCGGCGCGGTGGCTTTTGCCCGCGCCGCCCAGTTCGCCGAGTCGACCAGAGTGCAGCGCGAGGCACGACTCGCCGAGCTTTCTGTTCGCCTGCGCGACGGCCTCGTGGCCACAGCAGACGGCGTTCACCCGAGCGGCCACCCCACCGAGCGCTTGGACCACATCGTGCACGTCACCGTAGAGGGTGTCGAGGGGGATGTCTTGCTGTATTTGCTCGACGCTCAGGGTATCCGCGTGTCCACCGGTTCTGCCTGCCAGGCGGGTGTGCCGGAGCCCTCCCACGTGTTGCTCGCCATGGGCTTTTCGGAGGACGCCGCGCGCGGAGCGCTTCGTTTCAGCGTGGGCTTTGAGACCACCGAGGCGGAAATTGACCGAGTGCTCGAGATCTTTGCCGACGTGGTCTCCTCGGCGCGCGAGGCCGGCATGGCCGGTAGCGCGGGATCGATTGGAGCCCTCGCACAGTGAGCCACTGCCTACACTGGTGGTCATGAAAGTTCTTGCAGCCATGAGTGGTGGGGTCGATAGTGCCGTGGCGGCTGCTCGCGCGGTCGATGAGGGACACGACGTCGTCGGGGTGCACCTGGCGCTTTCTCGGATGCCCGGAACCCTGCGGACCGGCTCGCGTGGCTGCTGCACCATCGAAGATTCGATGGACGCGAGGCGGGTCGCCGGCCAGTTGGGTATTCCCTTCTACGTCTGGGACTTTTCGGACCGGTTTAAGGCCGACGTTGTCGATAATTTCATTGAGGAGTACCGGGAGGGGCGCACCCCCAACCCGTGTTTGCGCTGCAACGAGAAGATCAAGTTCGAGGCCGTGTTGGATCGCGCGATGGCGCTCGGCTTCGACAAGGTCGTGACCGGCCACTACGCAGAGGTGCACATCGACGACGACGGTAATCCGCAGCTGCACCGCTCGGCGGAGTGGGCCAAAGACCAGTCCTACGTGTTGGGGGTGTTGACCACCGAGCAGGTGCGACACTGCTATTTCCCCCTCGGCCAGACCCCCTCGAAAGATGAGGTCCGGGCAGAAGCCGACCGGCGCGGTTTTAGCGTGGCGAGCAAACCCGACAGTCACGACATTTGTTTCATCCCCGACGGCGATACCCAAGGGTTCTTGGACGACAAATTGGGCGTTGAACCGGGAGAAATCGTCGACCGCGACGGCGCGGTGGTCGGATCCCACGAAGGCACCCACCGCTACACCGTGGGGCAGCGAAAGGGCCTCCAGATCGGCTACCCCGCCGAAGACGGTAAACCCCGCTACGTGTTGGACATCCGACCGGTGAGCAAGGAAGTTGTTGTCGGGCCGAAAGAAGCCCTCGACACCATCGAGCTCTCGGGTAGTCGGATCAGTTTTGCGGGCATCGACCCGGTGGCCTCCGGCTTGTCCCGCGGTCTCTATGACGCGGGTGTGCTGGTCTCCTGCGAGCCTTTCGGCTGCGAAGTGCAGGTCCGCGCCCACGGCGATAGCTACCCGGCGACGGCGTGGATTGACGCGGGCCACCTGCGGGTGCGCGTTGTCGACCCCATTTCGGGGGTGGCCCCCGGCCAATCCGCCGTGTTGTATGTCGGCACTCGGGTACTCGGTCAAGTGACCATCGACCACACGGTCTCGGCGGATCAGGAATCCCTCAGCCGTGCGTAGAGTCCTCATCTTGGGCTCGACCGGGTCGATTGGGACCCAAGCGATTGATATCGCCACCAGCCACCCCGATCGGTTTCGGGTGGTGGGCCTCTCGGCAGGGTCCAATGTCGAAATGCTCGCGGGCCAAGCCCGCGAGCTGGGGTTAGATGAATCGGCGACCGCGCTCGGTGCCGAGGGTGCTTCTGAGCTGATCAGGCGACTGGAGCCGGATGTGGTACTCAACGCCATCACCGGTTCGGTGGGCTTGGGGCCCACCCTGGAGGCCTTGGATTCGGGTGCGGTGTTGGCCCTTGCCAATAAGGAGAGTTTGATTGTCGGGGGCGAATTGGTCACCTCGAGGGCCGCAGAGGGCCAAATTGTCCCGGTCGATTCTGAACACTCCGCCTTAGCCCAAGCCCTGATGGCGGGCAGGCCAGCGGAGGTTGCCCGTCTGATCGTCACCGCCAGCGGCGGGCCTTTTCGCGGCAAGAGTGCCGAAGAGTTACACGCCGTGTCGCCCCGCGATGCGCTGGCTCACCCCACCTGGAAGATGGGCCGGGTGATCACCACCAATTCGGCCACGCTGGTCAACAAAGGCCTGGAAGTCATCGAAGCCCACCTGCTCTTCGGCATTGGGTTTGACCAGATTGAGGTCAGTGTTCACCCGCAGTCCATTGTCCACTCCCTGGTGGAGTTCATTGACGGCTCGACAATTGCCCAGTGCTCGCCGCCGGATATGCGACTGCCCATTGCCTTGGCGTTGGAGTGGCCGAGGCGAGTACCGGGCGCGGTAGCTGGCTTGGATTGGTCTGCTGCGCACACCTGGAGTTTTGAACCACTAGACGACGAGGTCTTTCCTGCCGTGTCGATGGCCAAACAGGCGGGAGCCCAGGGGGCGACCTTCCCCGCCGTGTTCAACGCCGCAAACGAACAAGCAGTCGACGCCTTCCACGAGGGACACCTCAGTTTCCCCGGCATCACCGAAGTCATCGCTCAGGTACTCGGCGAACACCAGCCGGAGGAGATGACCCTGGAGGGTGTTTACCAGGCGGAGGGGTGGGCGAGAACACGCGCTGATGAGGTGATTGCCGCGCGTCGCTCCTGAGGCCCTCCCGAGCATTCTCAGTGGTGGGGATTATGGTTACGGCGTGGAGTCAACCATTTGGTTTATTGTCGGAGTGCTCGCCCTCATCGTGGGTTTGGGCATCTCCATTGGCCTGCACGAGTGGGGTCACTTCTATCCCGCGAAGCGCTTTGGCGTCGGAATCACCAAATTCATGGTCGGTTTTGGCCCCACGCTGTGGTCGAAAAAACCCGGAGAGACCGAATTTGGCATTAAAGCCATCCCCCTCGGCGGGTATGTCGCGATGCACGGGATGTTTGCCCCCAGCGAAAGAGGGCCCAATGAAAAAGGGCCCAACGAAAAAGGGCCCAGCGAAAACCGGCCCAGCGAAAGCGCACGCAGACGCGGCGGTGCCGGCACCGATTTTGCCGGCTTAGACGATCACGACGGACCCGACGAGTTCGATGATTCGCGCAGTTTTTACCGGCTGAGTGTGTTTCGCCGCATCGTCATCATGCTGGGCGGACCGGTGATGAACCTCCTCATCGCGGCCGTGTTGTATGCGGTGCTGCTGATGGGGTTTGGGGTCGTTCAACCGAGCCTCACCGTGGGTTCGGTCTCGCAGTGTGTGCTCCCGGCGACTGAAACACGCACCGACTGTCGCCCGGGTGACCCCGCGGCACCGGGAAATCAGGCCGGTATGGAGCCAGGGGACGTCATTCTCGCCGTCGATGGTCAAGACGTGGACAGCTGGTTGGTGCTGACCGAGATTATTCGAGACCACCCCGGTGACACCCTCTCACTGACAATCGATCGAGAGGGCACTACCCGCGACATTCGGGTGACACCTTTGCTCACGGAGCGCTTCGCGATGGACTCGAGGGGCCAAGTGGACGTGGACGCTAATGGCGACCCCGTCGTCGAGGCCGTCGGATTCGTGGGAATCGGTGCCGCGTTAGAAACTGCGCGCCAACCCGTCACTCAAGTACCCGTCGCCATTTGGGACAACGTGGAGGGCGTCACCCGGGTGATCGTCACCCTGCCCCAGCGGATGGTGCAGGTCTCCCAGGCGGCGTTTGGGGAGGACGAGCGAGACCCCAATGGCCCCATCAGTGTGGTGGGCGTGGGTCGCATCGCCGGCGAGATTGCCTCGATCGATGACATTGAAAACCACGACCGAATCGCGGGCTTTATTGGCCTGTTGGCCTCACTCAACATCGCGCTGTTTGTGTTCAACCTGATTCCGCTGTTGCCTCTCGATGGCGGTCACGTCGCCGTTGCCCTCATCGATGGAATTCGTCGCAAAGCGGCGTCCATTCGCGGCTCGCCTCCTCCGAATCCGACAAACCCACAAAAACTGATGCCGCTCACCCTGGTGGTGGTCGCCGCACTGATCAGCATGAGTGTGCTGTTGATGTATGCCGATATCGTCAACCCGATCAGTCTGATTCAGTAGCGCCCCCTCGCGCGGGCACCGGCGGTTGCCCGAGATTACCCAGCCGCACTTCACCGCGCTTCGCTAACATGGTCTCGCCGGCGATGCCGGGACGATCGCAAAAGAGGAGACGCTGTGCCCGCTGTAAACCTGGGAATGCCAAAAGTTGCCGAAACCCTGGCGCCTCGTCGACAGACCCGCCAGATCAAGGTCGGCAAACTCCTCGTCGGCGGCGATGCACCGGTGAGCGTGCAGTCGATGACGACCACCCAGACCACGGACATCAACGGAACCCTCCAGCAAATTGCGGAATTGACCGCCACGGGCTGTGACGTCGTCCGCGTCGCCGTGCCCACCCAAGACGACGCAAACGTGTTGAATGTCATCGCGAAGAAGAGCCAAATTCCTGTCATTGCCGACATTCACTTCCAACCGAAATATGTTTTCGCCGCCATCGATGCCGGTTGCGGGGCTGTGCGGGTAAACCCGGGAAACATCAAGAAGTTCGATGACCGAGTGGGTGAGATTGCCAAAGCCGCGAAAGATGCGGGCGTGAGTCTGCGAATCGGTGTCAATGCCGGTTCACTCGACCCGCGACTGTTGGAGAAGTACGGTAAGCCCACCGCCGAGGCGCTCGTGGAGAGCGCCGTGTGGGAGGCGAGCCTTTTTGAAGAGCACGACTTCCACGACTTCAAAATTTCGGTCAAACACAACGACCCCGTCGTGATGGTGAAGGCCTATCGGATGCTCGCTGAGCGCGGTGACTGGCCGCTCCACCTCGGCGTGACCGAGGCGGGCCCCGCCTTCCAGGGCACCATCAAATCGTCGGTGGCGTTTGGCACGCTGCTCTCTGAGGGTATTGGTGACACGATTCGGGTGTCGCTGTCTGCCCCGCCGGCCGAGGAAGTCAAAGTGGGTTTGAAGATTCTCGAGAGTTTGAACCTGCGGGAGCGAAAGCTCGAAATCGTCTCCTGCCCCAGTTGCGGGAGGGCCCAGGTGGATGTCTACACGCTGGCCGACTCCGTGACGAAAGGGCTCGAGGGGATGACGGTGCCGCTTCGCGTCGCGGTCATGGGCTGTGTGGTCAACGGCCCCGGCGAAGCCCGCGAAGCGGACCTCGGAGTGGCCAGTGGAAACGGTAAAGGCCAAATTTTTGTCAAGGGCGAGGTCATCAAAACCGTGCCGGAAGCAGAAATTGTGCAGACGCTGATCGAAGAGGCCAACCGCTTGGCGGCCGAGATGCCCGATGTGGCCTCGGGAGAACCAGAAGTCATCACCGGCTAGTGCCGGTAGTCTGACACGGTGCTCGAAAGACTCAGTCACCTTTTTGTTCGGACCCTCCGGGAAGACCCCGCCGACGCCGAAGTAGCCAGCCATAAATGGCTGGTGCGCGCCGGTTATATTCGCCGACAGGCCCCGGGTGTGTTCGCGTGGTTACCCCTGGGTCTTCGGGTTCGACAGAAAATCGAAGCCATCATTCACGAAGAAATGCGCCTAGCTGGGGCCCAGCAGGTGCATTTTCCCGCCCTGTTACCCCGCGAACCCTACGAGGCGACCGGTCGGTGGGAAGAGTACGGGCCGAATATTTTCCGCCTGCGTGATCGCCGGGATGCGGACTACCTGCTCGCCCCCACCCACGAAGAAGTGTTCACCCTCACGGTCAAAGACCTCTACTCCAGTTATAAAGACCTCCCGCTGACGATTTATCAAATTCAAGACAAATACCGCGATGAGGCACGACCCCGCGCGGGTCTGCTGCGCGGCCGCGAATTTTCGATGAAGGATGCCTACTCGTTCGACTACACCGACGAGGGCCTGGAGATGAGCTATCAGGCTCAGCGGGATGCCTACGAGCGCATTTTTCAGCGCTTAGGCCTCGACTACGTGATCGTCCGCGCCGACGCTGGTGCGATGGGAGGCTCGAAGTCGGAAGAGTTCCTCCACCCCATCGCTGTGGGCGAAGACACGTTCGTGCGAAACGACGCCGGCTATGCGGCGAACGTGGAGGCGTTTCGAGTCGCGCCACCAGAGCCCCTGCCGTTGCAGGGGATACCCGAGGCCGAAATCCACGACTCTCCGGATACCCCCACCATTGACACGCTGGTGGCACTGGCCAATCGCGATGTTCCCCGAGACGATCGACCGTGGGAGGCCGCGGATACGCTGAAAAACGTTGTACTGGCGCTGGTCGATTCGGAGAAAAACCGCGAACTGGTCGTGGTGGGAATCCCGGGTGATCGCGAAGTGGACATGAAACGCGCCGAGGCCTGGTTTGGTCCCCGCGATGTGGAACCCGCCACCGAAGCCGATTTTGCCGCGCATCCCGCACTCGTGAAGGGCTACATCGGACCCTGGTCGGCGAAAGGCCCGGTGTTGGGACTGGAGAGCACGAGCGGCATCGCCTACTACCTGGATCCACGAGTCGTGCCGGGAACCGCGTGGGTCACGGGAGCAAACCTCGATGAAAAACACGTCTTTTACCTGGTGGCGGGACGCGATTTCCACGCCGATGGTCCCGCCGATATCGCCAACGTGCGAGACGGCGATGAGGCACCCGATGGTTCGGGAGCGGTCAATACGGCCCGCGGGATGGAAATTGGCCACGTCTTCCAGTTGGGGCGCAAATACGCAGAAGCCCTGGGTTTGCAGGTGCTCGATGAGCATGGCTCCCTGGTGACGGTGACCATGGGTTCCTACGGCATCGGGGTGACCAGAATTTTGGCCATCATCGCCGAAGGGCACCACGACGATAAAGGTCTGGTGTGGCCGGCGGCCGTTGCCCCCTACGACATTCACGTCATCCAGGCCGGTAAGGACGAGCAGGTCGCCGCCGTGGCCGAGCAGTTGGCGGGCGACCTCGTCGCAGCCGGTAAAGATGTCCTCCTCGACGACCGCGCAAAGCTCTCACCCGGGGTGAAATTTGCCGACGCCGAAGTCATTGGCATCCCGCAGATCGTGATCGTCGGTCGGGGAGTGGCCGACGGGATGGTCGAGCTGTGGGATCGCGCGACGAATGAGCGGCGTGACGTGGCGATTGCGCAGGTCGTCCCCGCCCTCGCCGCGGCGGTCTGACCCCACAAACCTGGCGCGCGCACAGACGCTGGGGCTAAGCTGTGTCGACCGGTGAGAGCTGATCTCCCCGCCCATAACAACAACCAAATAGGAGGTGTGTGCCGTGGACATCGACCTCAGCGTGTTGAAACTGATGGAATCCGAGCGGGACATCCCTTTCGATGAGCTTGTCATCATCATCGAACAGGCCATTCTCACCGCATACGAAAAGCACACCGGATTGGCCGACCACCGCGGCCAGAGGGTCGATCCAGACGCCCCGCGAGCGCGCGTCGAGCTCGACCGCAAGACCGGTCACGTGACGGTGTTTGTTCCCGAACTCGACGACGAGGGCGCCGTCGTGGGCGAGGGCGTCGACAGTCCAGAGGGCTTCGGTCGGATCGCCGCACAAGCCGCCAAACAGGTCATCAATCAACGCATTCGCGATATCGGTGACGATCGTATTTTGGGCGAATATCGCGGTAAGGACGGCGATATTGTCTCCGGCATCATCCAACAGGGACCAAACCCGCGGATGATTCACATCGACCTGGGCGACGTCGAAGCCCTGTTACCGCCTGAAGAGCAAGTTCCGGGCGAAACCTATGAACACGGGACCAGGCTTCGCACCTTTGTCACCAAAGTGGACAAAGGACTCAAAGGCCCCTCCATCACGGTCAGTCGGACCCACCCCGGCCTCGTGAAGCGGCTATTTGAAATGGAGGTGCCCGAAATCAGCGAAGGTTCGGTGGAAATTACCTCCGTGGCCCGCGAAGCGGGGCATCGCACCAAAATTGCCGTGCGCGCTCTCACCCCCGGGGTCAACGCGAAAGGCTCGTGCATTGGGGAATTGGGTCAGCGGGTGCGCGCCGTTCAAGCCGAGCTGGGGGAAGAAAAGATTGACATTGTCGACTTTTCGGAAGACCTCGCGACCTTTGTCGCCAGCTCGCTCTCCCCGGCCAAAGTCAGCAGCACGTTCGTGATCAATGCCGATATGAAGCAGGTGCGCGCGCTCGTTCCCGATTACCAGCTGTCGTTGGCGATTGGCAAAGAGGGGCAAAACGCTCGCTTAGCGGCAAAACTCACCGGGGCGAAAATTGACATTCAGCCCGATTCAGTGATGGAAGGCGAGTAGGGCGGGAAGGCCCCACTCGTCGGAGGAGTAGTATGGTGCCAGTCAGGCGCTGTCTGGGCTGTCGACAAAGCGAATCGAAAGACTTGCTCCTTCGGGTCGTTGCGGAAAACAACCAGGCAGTTCTCGATGAGTCGGGACGGCGTCCGGGCCGCGGGGCTTATGTGCACCGCAGCGCGGAATGTGTCGGCGCATCGCTGAGAACGAAGGCGTGGCCGAGGGCTCTCAAAGAACCCCGGCTCGACTTGGAACAATTGACCCTCCTCGTCGCACACGAGGATGACACGGAGAAGAACAGGCTGAACGGCTAATGGACCTTTCATGAGTGGCTCGAAATGAGTCCCGTTCGGACATAGTGGTGCGCCCTGCCTGGGTGGCACCCAGACAGGAGAGTTGTGGCGGCAAAACCACGCGTTCACGAAATCGCGGCTGAACTAGGAATCGACAGCAAGCGAACGCTCGAAAAGCTGAAGGACATTGGCGAGTTCGTCAAGGGTCCCTCGTCGACGGTAGAACCTCCCGTCGCGCGCAAGCTCAAAGCAGCCTTCGCCGAAGAAGGCGTTGTTCCGGTCCCGAAAGACGAGCAGAAGAAACCTGCTCCCAAAAAGGCGGCGCCGAAGCCCGCTGCGCCTGTTGCTCCAGAAGCCACAGACACTCCCGAATCTGACTCCGAGCCTTCAGAGGCCCCAGCCAGCTCACCAACCCCCAGTTCCACAGACGGCGGAGGCGAGAGCACCGCGTCGGCTCCCACTCCCGGTATTCCGCGTCCGGGAAATAATCCTTTTGCTTCCAGCCAGGGAATGGGTCGACCAGGTATTCCCAGACCCGGCAACAACCCGTACGCGTCCAGTCAGGGAATGGGCCGGCCCACACCGGCCAACGCCCGTGCCGGTGCCGAACGCACCGAAGCAGCAAATCGTGAAGCTCCCAGTCGCGGTGGCGCAACCGGGAACAAACCCCCATTCCAGCAACGCCCCGGTGGCCCCGGTCGTCCGGGTGGTGGTGGTCCGCCCGCGGGTGGTCCCGCCCGTCCCGGTGGTGGCGGTGGTGGCGGTCCTCGCGGCCGCGGTCGCGGACCCGGAGGTGGCACCGCAGGCGCGTTTGGTCGCGGCGGGTCCAAGAGTAAATCGCGAAAGTCGAAGCGGACAAAGCGCCAAGAATTTGAGATGCGCGAAGCACCCTCTTTGGGTGGTGCCAGTGTTCCCAGGGGTAACGGAGAGACCCCAGTGCGCCTGCGTCAGGGGGCGTCCATTAGTGACTTTGCGGAAAAGCTCGAGTCGATCACGGGGATGAACATCCCTCCCGGCAACCTGGTGACCGTACTGTTCCAGTTGGGGGAGATGGCGACGGCCACCGAGTCGCTGGACGCTTCCACCTTCCAAGTCTTGGGTAGCGAACTCGGTTACAAAATTGAAATCGTCTCCCTCGAAGACGAAGACAAAGAACTCCTGGAGAGCTTCGACATCGCCTTTGAGGTCGAAGAAGACGAGGAAGACCTCCAGATTCGCCCACCGGTGGTGACCGTCATGGGTCACGTCGATCACGGTAAAACGAAGCTGCTGGACGCGATTCGTAAAGCGGATGTGACCGCGGGTGAGGCCGGCGGTATTACCCAGCACATTGGCGCCTACCAGGTGTGGGCCGAGCACGAAGATCATGAACGCGCGATTACCTTTATCGACACCCCCGGTCACGAAGCCTTCACCGCAATGCGCGCGCGAGGAGCCGACGTCACCGACATCGCGATTCTCGTTGTGGCCGCAGATGACGGCATCATGCCCCAGACGATCGAGGCGCTGAACCACGCGCAGGCCGCCGGTGTGCCGATCGTGGTGGCGATTAACAAGATTGACACTGAGGGGGCAAACCCCGACAAGGTGCTTCAGCAGCTCACCGAATACGGCCTGGTCGCTGAAGAATACGGCGGGGAGACCATGTTCCGTCGCGTGTCGGCCTTGAAGGGTGAGGGCATCACTGAACTCTTGGATGCCGTCTTGCTGACTGCTGACGCCGGACTGGATCTGCGGGCCAACCCCCAGCGCCAGGCTCGTGGCGTGGCCATCGAGGCCAAACTCGACAAGGGGCGCGGTTCCGTTGCGACCGTATTAATCCAGTCGGGAACCTTGCGCGTGGGTGATGCCATCGTCACCGGCACGGCTTACGGGCGAGTCCGAGCGATGGTCGATGAGCACGGCGAACACATCGAAGAGGCCGTGCCGTCACGACCCGTGCAGGTGCAGGGTCTCTCGAGTGTTCCGCGGGCGGGGGATTCGTTTATCGTCACCGACGATGACCGCACCGCGCGCCAGATTGCCGAGAAGCGTGAGGCAGCGGAGCGCAACGCCCAGCTGGCTAAAGCCCGCAAGCGCATCAGCCTCGAGGACTTCACGAAGGCTCTGGAGGACGGCAAGATCGAATCGCTCAACCTCATCATCAAGGGTGATGTCTCGGGTGCTGTGGAAGCACTGGAAGAGTCGCTGTTGAAGATCGAAGTGGACGAGACAGTGCAGCTGCGCATCATCCACCGCGGAGTCGGAGCCATCACCGAGTCGGATGTGAACCTGGCGACCATCGACAACGCCATCATTCTCGGATTCAACGTGCGCCCGGATACGAAAGCCCGGGAGCGTGCGTCCCGCGAGGGTGTCGACATTCGTTTCTACTCCGTGATCTACAACGCGCTGGAAGAAATCGAAGGCTCGCTCAAGGGCATGCTCAAACCCGAATTCGAGGAGGTGCGCTCCGGAGTGGCCGAGGTGCGCGAAATCTTCCGCTCGTCCAAGGCCGGCACCATCGCCGGTTGTATTGTCCGGTCGGGAACGATTACCAGAAACGCCAAGGCGCGCATCATTCGCGAGGGTGTGGTCATCGCCGATGGCTTAGCCATCGAATCGTTGCGCCGATTCAAGGATGACGTCACCGAAGTGAAAACCGACTATGAGTGCGGTATCGGTTTGGGCAAAATCAAAGACATCGAGGTGGGCGACGAGGTCGAAACCATCGAGATGAAAGAGAAGGTCCGTGAGTAATTCACCCCGGGTGAGGAAAATGGCGGACCAAATCCACCGAGTCCTCGCCGAAAGGCTCCAAAAGGGACTTCGCGACCCCGATATGGGGTACGTGACGATTACCGACGTGAAAGTCACGGGGGATCTGCAGCACGCCACCGTGTTTTACACGGTGTTGGGTACGGATGAAGAGCGCGAAGCCAGTGGAAAAGCGCTGGCTCGCGCGACGGGAATGTTGCGCACCGAAGTGGGCCGGCACATGAGGGTTCGCCTGGTGCCGACCCTCGAGTTTGTGTTAGACGCTCTGCCGGGAACCGTGGAAGACATCGACAGGCTCCTCGGCGAAGCAAAACAGCGCGATGAGCAGCTGCGTGATTCTGCTGCCGGCGCCCAACCGGCTGGCGATAGTGACCCCTACCGGGTCACCGAATCTGACGAGTCGGCGCACTGAGAATCAGCACTGGGAATCGGCGCACTGGTAATCGGCACTGGGAATCAGCACTGAGAAGGGGGAGTGGCGTCAATGTCCATGGAACGCGATGATGCACGCGAGTACCACATTGAGGTGAGCAGGGGAGACGTCGGCCGTTACGTGTTCCTTCCGGGCGACCCTGGTCGATGCGAAATGATTGCCCAGTATTTCGATTCCCCCGCTTTTGTCTCCCGCCACCGCGAATACGAAACGTGGACCGGGTATTTGGAGGGTGAAAAGGTTTCTGTGACCTCGACCGGTATTGGTTGCCCCTCAGCGGTGATCGCGATGGAAGAGCTGGTCAATGTGGGTGCCGACACGTTTATGCGGGTGGGCACTTCCGGTTCGATGCAGCCCCACATTGCCCCCGGAGATTTAGGGGTGATCACCGCGGCGATTCGAGACGAGGGGACCACCAGCCATTACCTGCCCATTGAATTTCCCGCAGTAGCACATTTTCCGATCACGCAGGCTCTCTGGCAGGCAGCAGATGACAGCGGCCTCACCGTGCACTTGGGGGTCAGCCAGTCGAAGGACTCCTTCTACGGTCAGCACTCGCCAGAGCGTATGCCCGTTGCCAAGCGCCTCGAAGAGCGCTGGGACGCCTGGATGGCCGGTGGAGCAATTTGTTCCGAAATGGAAGCGGCCGGTTTGTATATCACCGCCCAAGTCTTGGGTGTTCGCGCCACCGGCATCATGATGATCATGGGCCACCCCGACCAGTCGCCGATGACCCCAGACGAGTGGGAAGCCTCCAAAGTGGAACACGCCCTGCCGGTCGCCATTGAGGGGATGCGCGAGATTATTCGCCGCGACCAGGCGGCAGCCAGGAAAGGCTAAAGCTCTCGGGGCCATCCACCCGCTCGTGGCGCTCAATTAACCCGTCTCGTACGAGCGACTCCACCGCCCTCTGACGCTGGGCTGCCTGTGGCCACAGGTCCTCGAGAGTCTCCCGCTCGAGCGGGTGGGGGTTTTGTCGAAGCCAGGAGAGGATGATTCCTCGGACCTGCCGGTCGCTTCCCTCGTAGCGCGCCTGCACCCGAGGCTTGACGGAGGGGTCTTCGGGGTAACCCTCAGCCCTCCACCGACAGGAGTCCTGGAGGGGGCAGGTCTCACAGCGCGGACTTCGGGCTGTACACAGCAGCGCACCGAGCTCCATCAACCCCCGCTGGATCTGGCAGTAGTGCTCGGCATTTTCTGTGCGACTGACTTCGTCGACGCGCTCTAAACCAAATCCCACACTCCAGTGTCCTGCGGCCTGATCGCCGTCCTCGACCCTGGCCACCACCCTTTTGACGTTGGTATCGACAACCGGAACCGGAATGCCGAAGGCAAAGCACGCGATGGCTCTCGAGGTGTAGGTACCGATACCGGGCAGAGTTTCCAGGGTCTCCACATCGCGGGGGAGTTCACCGCCAAATTCTTCGGTCACCATCTGTGCGCTGCGGTGCAGATTTTTTGCTCGCCGGGGGTAGCCCAGGCGGTTCCACTGCGAGAGGACCTCGCCGAGGGAGGCGGCGGCGAGCAATTGGGCAGTGGGCCAGCGTTCACACCAGGCCTGCCAGGCGGGGATTACGCGGGCGACGGGGGTTTGTTGCAGCATCACCTCGCTGACGAGAATCTGCCAGGCCGACACGCCCTCAGCTCGCCAGGGCAGGTCGCGCTGATGGGTCGAGTACCACTGTCGAACTAACGCTTGGTCCACGCCCCGATGCTAGTCACTCCCTGCCGCAAAGACTCTCGGCTGGTGTGCACGTTGGGGGCATACGCTCGGGGCTGTGAAGGCTTTAGTGACCGGTGCATCCGGATACGTCGGCGGGAGACTCGTCCCCAGGCTCTTAGAGCAGGGCTATGACGTCAGTGTCATTGTGCGAGACGCCCACCGTTTAGACGATGTGCCCTGGCGCTCTAAGGTCACCGTGTTTGTCGGGGACCTACGAGATGAACAGGCGGTGGCAGCGGCCCTCGCCGGCCAAGACATTGTCTACTACCTCGTCCACTCGATGAGCCACGCGGATGATTTCGCCAGCCTCGAACGCCAGATTGCCACCACCGTCGCCCAGGAAGCGGCGCGCCAAGGGGTCTCTCGAATCGTCTACCTCGGCGGACTACACCCGGCAGGCCCGCTCTCCACCCACCTGGCATCGAGGAAAGAAGTGGGCGACATTCTGCTTGCTTCCGGGGTGCCCACCATCGCGCTTCGAGCCGGAGTCATTATTGGCTCGGGGTCGGCCAGTTTTGAAATGATTCGACACCTCACTGAAGTGTTGCCCTACATGCCCGCCCCCAAATGGGTGCGCAACTTTATTCAACCCATCGCTATTCGCGATGTGCTGCACTATCTGATCAACGCAGCGACCGTCGATGCGACCGTCAACCGCGGCTTCGATATTGGGGGTCCAGACGTGTTTCGCTATGGCCAGCTGATGAATGGCTACGCCCTGGAAGCCGGGCTTAGTCAGCGCCCCATCGCCGCACTTCCCGTCCTCACTCCGTGGCTCGCCTCCCAGTGGGTAAACCTGGTGACCCCCATTCCGCGTGCGCTCGCGGTGCCCATCATCGAATCGCTGCTGCACGACGCGGTGATGAAAAACCACGACATCGACGAGGTCATTGCCCCACCGGCTGAGGGCCTGATTGGCTACCGCAAAGCGGTGCGACTGGCGCTTGGCAAAATGCGCGCGGGTGAAGTGGAAACGTCGTGGCGTGACGCACAGGTTGCCGGCGCACCACAAGATCCCCTGCCAAGCGACCCCGAATGGTCTGGCCACACCGTCTACACCGACGTTCGCACGGTCACCTCTGAGGCGGGGCCCGGCGAGTTATTTCGCGCGGTGGAGTCAATCGGTGGTGAAAACGGTTGGTATTCACTGCCCGGAGCGTGGGCGCTACGCGGTTGGATCGACAAACTGGTGGGCGGGGTGGGGCTTCGCCGAGGCCGCCGCGACGCCGACCATCTCGTGACCGGAGATGCCCTCGACTTTTGGCGGGTTGAGCGGGTAGAAGCCGGTCGCCTCGTGCGATTACGCGCAGAAATGAAACTGCCCGGTTTGGCCTGGTTGGAGTTTCAAGTCGACCCCGGCGAGGCCGGGGGCAGCGTTCTCACCCAACGCGCCACGTTTTTCCCCCACGGCCTGGGCGGCCGCCTGTACTGGTTAGCGGTGATGCCCTTTCACGGGATCGTCTTTGAGGGCATGGCGAGGGGGCTCGCGCGCAAAGCGGAGGCCTATCAGGATGCGCCCCAAGTGGCGGTATCCGCCGTGGGCGCGCTAGAGTAGAGGAGAGCTCATCACCGGCGGTTGCGCCGGGTCTGGTGGGCGTGAGGACACCCGGAGAGATCGCTTCTCGGTTCGTTGGTGGTGTCACCGCGTAGTACAAGGAGATCAATGGCCCAGACAGGTGCCGCCAAAACGGCGTCGCGCAGCGCGTCGAAATCGAAAGCGCGGAGGCGACCCTTAGACGATGAGGGAATCATCCCGGTTCTCGCCCGGGCTGTGCGCGAAGTGGAATCACAGGCGGCGAGGGGCAAAGTCAATGCCCAAAACCGCACCAAGTTCCAAGTCGCCGCCCTCTTGGTACGCGAAGAGCGCAACCGGGTCAAAGACGACGTCGACGTGTCGAGTCAAGAACGCGCCGAAGTGCTCAAACGCCTGGACGGTCTGGCCGCCATCATGGCCAAAACCGCCGCCAAAGACACCAGCCTGATTGCCCTGTTGGCCCCCGAGGCCAAAGTATCCGAAGCCGCGAAACGACTGCGCCGCGATTTCCTCCTCGCCAGTGGTGCCGAGCTCGCCCCCGAGGAGCTCATCATTGTGGATCGGACGGAAACGCCCGGTCCTGAAGCGGCCAAACAGGTCGTGCCCCAGTCGGTTCGCCAAGCGCAGCTGGCGAATCCTTTCATGGCACCGGACTTTGCCGCCTACGGCCAGTCGTCCGGACGCGCCGAAGGGCGACTTCTCAACTGGGAACTCATTGAACCCCTCTTTCGGGCTTTCGAGCAGGGCTCAGGTGGTGGTGCTGCGAGCATGGACCTACCCCAACCCGCCGGCCTGTCCACCCCGGGCGGCATCGAGTTAATGCCCCACCAGTCGAGCTTTGTGGAATCGGCGAAAGCCGGCCACCGCACCTTCTTGCTCGCCGACGAGCCAGGGTTGGGTAAAACCGCGCAGGCGTTGATGGCCGCTGAAGTGGCTGAAGCGTTTCCGCTACTGGTTGTCGTGCCGAACGTGGTGAAAACTAACTGGGCGAGGGAGGTCGAGAAGTGGATTCCCGGCCGCCGCGCCACCGTCGTTCACGGCGATGGCGGCGAGCTCGACGCGTTTAGCGAAGTGTTCATCGTGAACTACGACATCCTCGATCGACACGTCGGCTGGTTGTCGAAGTTCGACTTCCGAGGGATGGTCGTCGACGAAGCCCACTTCATCAAAAACCGTGAATCGCAGCGATCCAAAATGGTTCAGGCTGTGGCGGGCACTATTCGGGCGCGGCTCGTGCACCCGCTGCTGGTCGCCCTGACTGGAACGCCGCTGATCAACCAAATCGAAGACTTTCGAATGATCTGGGAATTTTTGGGCTGGATCGACGATAAAAAACCCCTCACCGAGTTGATGGCCAAATTAGAGCAAACCGGGCTCACCCCGGTTGATCCGGGGTTTTTCGCCGAGGCTAGACGAGCGGTGATCTCGATGGGCATCGTGCGGCGCCGAAAAGAAGACGTCGCCGGAGATATTCCGGCTCGGCGTGTGGCCGACATTCCGGTTGAGCTGGACGATGAGGCCGGCCGGTCCATCCGCGACGCCGAGCAGGCACTCGTCCAGCGGCTGCTCTCGCGCTACGACCGCGTTGTCGCCGCGCGCGGTAGCGCCACCCCCACCATCGATAGCGACCTGGTCCGGTTGGTCTGCCACTCAGAAATTGAAGAGTCAAAGCAGGACGACAGCGCGCAAAACGTGTTCGCCCTCGTGCGCACGATTGGTAAGGCGAAAGCCTTGATGGCGGCCGATTACACCACCCAGCTGGCCAGAAACGTCGGCAAGGTGGTGTTTTTCGCCAAGCACATCGATGTTCTCGACCTCGCTTTTGAGCACTTTGTGGACAAAGGGTTTAACCCCACCCAAATTCGCGGCGACCAGAGCAGTCAGGTGCGACAGGACGCGATTGACCGGTTCACCAACGACGACACGGTGGGCGTCATCGTCTGCTCGCTGACCGCCGCGGGAGTGGGAGTGAACCTCCAAGCGGCCTCCAACGTAGTCCTCGCGGAGCTCAGTTGGACCAGTGCCGAACAAACTCAAGCCATCGACCGGGTACACCGAATCGGACAAAACGTGCCGGTGACGGCGTGGCGTATTGTCGCCGCACAGACGGTCGACCAGCGCATTACCGAGCTCATCGATCAGAAATCCGGTCTCGCGTTGCGGGCACTCGATGGCGACGAAGAGGCCAGCACGGTCGAGGGCACCATGCAGGAGGCTGCGCTGGGCAACCTGCTCATTCAAGCCCTAGAGGCGAGGGGCGAGCTTCGCTCCTAGTGTCCGAGTGTGTGACACCTGGTCGCCGGAGCGCAGTCGACAGTACAGGCGGTTGAGAATGAGGCCGGCGATGAGCAGCGCGCCGATGAACAGTGCAATACCCAGCACGTGTGCTCCTACGCCAGCCCAGCCGGCGCCGCTCGAGGGGTCGAGAAATGCGTAGGGGTACCAGCCGGTGAGCTCGCCCCGAAGGAGCGTGGCCGCCAACCAGGCGAGCGGGTAGAAAAGCCCCCAGAGCATCGACCACCACGGCAGCTTCAGTCCGTGTGGACTGAGTATCCAGTCCGCGACGAGATACACCGGGATGATCACGTGGATGACCTCGTTGGGGAAGGCAATCTCGGAGACGAAACCACCGGGTTCCGGGGGGAGATCACGCAACAGCAGGTTGTAGACCGATCCGGTGACGACAGCGTAGGCGACCAGGGCGTGGCGCAGGCCGAGAAGGCCCGGGGAGTCGGTGGCTGACTGCAACTGGTAGAGACCATACGCGGTGAGTGCGAGCACGTTGGCCAGTGAGGTCTGGATGGAAAAGTAGGAAAAGTATTCCTCCGGGACAAAAGCCCCGTGGTGGATTTGGTCCGATATTTGGGTAAAAAGCGCCACGGCCAGCCCGGTCGCGGCCAGCAACGCCAGCACGCCCAGTGTGTGACGCAGGGGGCCAGGAGAGGGGTTCACGGGGACACCTTAAACTCGTGGGGTTTCCCATACGTTAACAGCTGGGCTCGCCTTGACCAAGGCGTGCCGATAGCCTATTGCGAATGTATGACGTCGTCGTGGTCTACCCCCTCCGTCAGTCCGAGGGAACCGAAGAGATTCTCTTGGGGGAAAAGAAGACGGGGCTCGGGCAGGGGCGTCTGGTCGGTCCCGGGGGAAAAGTCGAGCCGGGTGAGAGCCTGAGGCGGGCGGCCGTGCGAGAACTCTTTGAGGAGACCTCCCTCGTCGCCGAGGAAACGTCACTGATTCCGATCGCGACGCTTCGCTACCCGTTTAGCACCAGGCCCCACCTGTCTCAGCGCTCGCACGCGTTTCTGGTCCGAGAGTTTGACGGTGAGCCAGCCGACAGCGAAGAGCTCACTGCACAGTGGTGGCCAAAAACCCACATTCCTTTCGAGCGAATGTGGGCCGACGCACAGCTGTGGTTGCCCTCCGCGCTCGCCGGTGGTTTCATTCGAGCGACGGTGACCATCGGTGACGACGACGGCGTGCTCGGTGTCGAATGGGCTTCCTAAAACCCGGGGATTGACCCCGGCCGGAACATCCGGTGGCTGGCGGGTGAGAGCCCGGGAGGATCACCGCAGTCGGCCAAAATGGTGTCCATTCGCTCGAATTCGGCCGGTGTCACCCACAGGTCGTAGTGGGCTTTCACGGCCACCTGCCGTGCCACGTATTCGCACCAAAACTCCCGTTCTGGCGGCAGCCAGGTGGCGGCGTCGCCCGCACCCTTCTGAGCGTTGAGCCGTCCGGACACGGCAATCAGGTTCAACGGGTCATTCGCGAACTCGAGACGGGTGCCGTCGTCCCACACAGCGGCCCCTGTTTGCCACGCGTTGGAGAGTGCTACGACGTGGTCGACCTGAACAAGGATGGACGTGGTTTCTCCGCGTTGGAAGTCGATGCGCTCTGAGCTAAAAGGGTCGCGCAACTCTCCAGACAATACGGTGCAGCCGTCGTCGCTGACGACGTTGTCGAGGTCTCGCTGCAGAATGTCGTTTCTGGTGTCACACCCGTTGGCGTCGGTGTCGAACCAGGACGGGCCAAACTGCCCCTCACGGTCATAACCGGTCTTGGGTGCTCGGCCTTTCACGGCAATAGTGCCGAGCATCTCCCGGGCCGTGGTGCTGCCCATCGGGGTGGGGGGCTTTGTCCCCTCGGTCTCACCCCCGAGGGGTTGTTCCGCGCTGTCCGTCTCGTCGGAGGCAGTGGTCGATTCCCGCTCGGAATCGACAATCCCCTCACCGCTCACGTCGCCAGAGGGCGCATCTGCTTCGGAATTCAGCGAGCCCAGGGCACCCAGTGCACCCACGGCAACCAGGGCGACAAGGGCAACCACTGCAACCAGGGCAACTGTGGCTGCTTGGCCCCAAGGCAGGCCCCGCCTGGTCTGTTGCATCGTCTGGTGGTTCACCTTTCATCGCCCACACGCCGTGGGCATAGCGTCAGTGTAAAAGGGTGCGCTCGTAGACTCCCGGTGCCCGGGGTGTCCAGCCGGGCAGAGAGGGTGTGCCGGGGCGATGGCCAGTCGAATGGATAGTGCGGGCTTAGACGAACTCGAAGCGCGATTGGTCGAACTGGACGAGTGGACTCGCGCCGTCGACGCCGACGATTCCGATCTGGAGGAGCTTCGCCACAGAGTATTTCCCGACGGCGGCGACCCTCTCGACGACTGGAACGACTACCACCGGGTGCGAAGCGAATACGACCGTCGCGCAGCCGAGGAGTTTGACCTCGGCCAGTAGGTCGGCCGACACCCGCCCCAGGGCAGGCAGCCGGCTGTGGCTCGTGTCGCCAGCGCGCTAGATCAGATCCAGCTCGGTGAGCTTTTCCTGGAGAAGCGGACTTGAGGGTTCACTGAGGTGGCTGCCGTCGGGAAAGAGCAAAACGGGGATTTTCTGCAGTCCGCTGATTTCGATGGCGCGCGCTTTATCCGTGTCACTCGCGTCGATGTCGTGGTAGTTGAACTCCACGCCAAAGTGCTCCATCAGAGCCTGGGCCCTGCGGCAGTCGCCGCACCACTGTGCTCCGTAAAACTCGATTGTCGATTCTGACATTGTGGGTCTCCTCTGCTCTGTGCTCCCCCGAGCATAGGAGAAGCGCCTGTTCATCCACTAGATGTGTGTCATTTCCCGCGGCGGTGGTGTGAGGACCCCACGAACGGCAATAATGTCCCCGCAAGCTTCTACACTGTCCCGTAGTAGGACAAACTGTCCTCCAGTAGGACAAAGCGAGGCTGGAGCGGAGACCAACATGGTGGAGACCACGGGGCCAGGGCCCACAATCGAGCAGGATGAGGCGGGGCGCTCGGTGTTTCATCCAGGCATTGGAGCCGGTGACACCGACATCGCGATGCGCGTCGAGCGCGACTCCCTGGGGGAGATGGAAGTTCCCGCAGACGCCTACTGGGGAATTCACACCGCGAGGGCCCTCGATAACTTCCCCATTAGCCGCCGGGCGATTTCTAATTACCCGGACCTCCTGGTCGCACTGGCTCGCGTGAAACAGGCCGCGGCGAGAGCAAACCGCGATTTGGGTGACCTGGAAGCGGACAAAGCCGATGCAATCGATGCCGCCTGTCAAGAAATCGTTGAGGGCTACCTGCACGACCAGTTCGTGTTGGGGGCCATCCAGGGTGGTGCGGGGACATCGACCAACATGTGCGCGAACGAAGTCATCGCGAACCGCGCGTTGGAATTGATGGGACACCAAAAAGGCAACTACCAGTACCTCCACCCAATCGATGATGTGAATCGCTCGCAGAGCACCAACGACGTGTATCCCACGGCGATCAAATTGGCTATGGTCCGCGGTATCCACGAATTCCTGCCGGAACATCGCGCGCTGGCTGAAGCCTTTGGGGACAAAGCCACCGAATTTCGCCACGTCTTAAAGGTGGGCCGCACCCAACTTCAAGACGCCGTGCCGATGACCCTCGGTCAAGAATTTGGTGGGTTTAAGACCACCATTTCGGAAGATTTTGACCGCCTCGGCGAGGTCATTCCCTTCCTCTGTGAGGTGAACATGGGGGCGACGGCGATCGGTACCGGAATTACCGCAAATTCTCGATACGCCGAAGCGGTCAGGTCGCATTTGGCGGACATTACCGGCTTGGACATTCGCACTGCCCCCGACCTGATCGAAGCGACCAGTGACGTCGGAGTCTTCATGACGCTGAGCGGTGTGTTGAAGCGCTCGGCGGTGAAAATTTCGAAGATTTGTAACGACCTGCGCCTGCTCTCCAGCGGGCCCCAAGCGGGGCTCGGGGAAATCAACCTTCCCGCGGTCCAAGCCGGCTCGTCGATTATGCCGGGCAAGGTCAACCCCGTGATCCCCGAAGTGGTGAACCAGGTCGCCTTCACGGTGATTGGTTCGGACGCCACCGTGTGCGCCGCGGCGGAAGCCGGCCAGTTACAGCTCAACGCGTTTGAACCGGTGATGGCAGCCTCCATCCTGCAATCGTTGATGTGGATGGCGAAAGCCTGCCGAACGCTTCGCGAAAATTGTGTGGTGGGAATTACCGCCAATGAGGATCGACTGGCAACCCAGGTGGCCTCGAGTGTGGGCGTGGTCACCGCGTTGACTCCGGCCATTGGCTATCGCAAAGCGGCCGAATTGGCCCATCAAGCACTCGAGGGCCATCGCTCGATTCGAGAACTCGTCCTCGAAGAGGGGTTGATGGCAGAAAGCGAATTGGATAAGGCGTTGCATCCCGATCGGCTCAGTGGTGTGAGCGACGCGACGAGCCAGATCGTTCTGCCGGTTGTCGACCCAGACGACTAGTCTCTAGCCGATGAGTGCAGCGAGTGGATCGAGGGGTGCCCGCTCGCCGTTTGTGAGAACACTGGGCATTGGCGCCCTGGTCATTCTGGGTTTTGTGCTGGTCGGTGTCGCCACCCTGATCGCCCTGGACACTCTGGCCGGCAGCCTCGGAGGCCCACTACTGGTCATTTCTGCTCTGGTGGCGTTAGTGCCCCTGGCGATCGTCGCGTGGGGTATTCGATGGATTGACCGGTTTGAACCCGAACCGCCGGCGGCAACCTGGTTCGCCTTTCTCTTTGGCGCGGGTGTCGCCGTGGTGATCGCATTGGGTGTCGACGCCTGGGTGTGGACCACCTCGGCGTTGGCGGGAAGCCCGGAGGGTCTCTCCGCCGTGCTGGGCCCCACCGTGCAGGCGCCGCTGGTGGAAGAGTTCGGCAAAGGCCTTGCGGTGTGGGTGTTGTTTTGGGTGGGCCGTAATCGACTCGATGGCCCCATTGACGGTGTGGTGTATGCCGCCTGGTCGGCGGCGGGTTTCGCCTTCAGTGAGAACATTCTCTACTTTGGTGCGGCCATCGCCCAGGGGGGTGACGTGTTTGTCGAAACCTTCATCGTTCGCGGGTTAATGTCGCCTTTCGCCCACGTCATGTTCACCGCCCTCATTGGGTACTCCTTAGGTCGGGCGGCAGAGAAGGGGGTGCGCGGTCTGGGCCTGTGGGCATTTACCCGAGGGTTTATTCCCGCCGTGTTGCTGCACGCGTTGTGGAATGGCGCACTGTTTGTGGTCAGTTCTTTTTACGTGTATTTCTTCGTCGTCCAGGTGCCCCTGTTTGTTGGCGCGGTGTTGATGGTCGGCTGGCTGCGCAATCAGAAAGCGGCCATTTTGCGCGAGAACCTCGGCTACTACGCCCGGGCGGGAGTAATCGCCGACCAGGAGATGGGGTTTTTGACCACCGCGGCGGGGCGTGTGATTGCCCTGCGCTGGGCCAAAAAGAGGGGTCTTGGCAAACAGCTCGATCGTTTTATCGCGATCGCCGTGCGCCTCGCACTCACAAGACACCGGGAAGAACGCGGCATTCACCGGGGCGCTGATGATTGGGAGACGACTCTGGTGGGCGAGCTCGTGGACGCTCGCGATCGGCTGCATTTCGGCTAGCACCGCGTGGGTGGCCAGGGTGGCCAGGGTGGGCGCGGGCCCAGCGGACGCCCCCCCGTCATGGCCGTTTCATCGCACACCCGATACACGAACATCCGGCACAGGAACACCCGGCACAGGAACACCCGGTACACGAACACCCCGTATACGAACCTCGCCGCCCAGTGGTGGGGCGATGCCTCCGACTCTCCTGGGCGGCGAGTAACTCTAGACATAGTGTGAACCCGCACGCCCGTCGGGGTCAAGACCTCAGACGATTACAAAATGATTACAAATCGTGCCCCAGAGGAGGCAGAGCTTTTAGTTGCGGCGGAAGCGTCGACCCGTGATCTCGGTGGGGTTGATGCGCACCACTCGGGGGCGCTCGGTGGGGAAAAGCTCAGGGATGCCCAGCGCTTTTGCGTCGTCAACTTCCGACATGGTGTCGAGCTGGTGGGCGTGACCGTGCACGACGACGCTGTAGCCCTCGACGTCGTCGTAGTGGTCGATTTCTAGAGCAACGTTTTCGTTAATCGTGAGCTCGAGCAGTTTTGTTCCCGGCCCGGTGCGAAACACAAGGGACTCGTCTTCGACCACGTAGGCGATGGGGAAAATATCGAGTACACCGCCCGCGGTCGTGGCTAACCGGCCCACCTCGTGGGCGCCCAAAAGCTGCCAGCATTCGTCGGTGCTGAGTTCGGTGACGGGGCTATCCGATGAAGTATCCATGACCTATTCCTTAGTCGACAACGTGCTACGCCCCAGAGTACTCGCAGTGTGAGCAGGGACGGAAGCGAGCACCCGGGTACCCCCGGCTGAGCGTCGGTGGAGCGACAACCGCTCCTCTGCGGTGCTAAGCTCACCCCTTGTGCCGTGTAACGGCCGCGGACAGAGAGAGCTTCAGCATCGGGTTGGGGCGCCGCGCAGCGAGAGAGTAAAGGTGGGTTCATCATGAGCATCAGTCCTGAGACCAAAAAGTCCATTGTCGAGCAGTATCAGACCCACCCCGGTGACACGGGTTCACCCGAGGTCCAAATCGCTCTCATGACGCACCGCATCACCGAGCTGACCGAACACCTCAAAATGCACAAGCACGACCACCACTCGCGTCGCGGCCTGTTGCTTCTGGTCGGTCAGCGCCGTCGACTTCTGGGCTACCTCCAGCGCATCGACATTGGCCGCTACCGTGCCCTCATCGAGCGCTTGGGTCTGCGCCGCTAGGGCGCTTCCCGCTTTTTCCACTGGTCCCTGCTAGCCTGGCAGGAGCGCGCGGTTGCGCGCCGAACACAACTGCATACCTTCGCGTCTGGAACACTCCGGCATGAAGCTGGTCACCGGTGGTGGTCTACTGTCAGGTCATCCTCACAGTGCACTTCTACTGTTGGCCAGTCTCCCCGAGTCATCGAGGCGCTGACTCTGCGCGGCTTCGCCGCGCAGACGGTGTGCGATGACATAAAGGAGATACACCTATGGAAGGTGATGACATTACGTTTGCCGAGGCCGTGTTAGATAACGGTGCGTACGGTAAGCGCACGATTCGCTTCGAAACGGGGCGCCTCGCCCAGCAAGCCCAGGGGTCCGTTGCGGCCTACCTGGATGACGAAACCATGTTGCTTTCGGCAACGAGCGCGGGAAAGCACCCTCGCGAAGGCTTCGACTTTTTCCCACTGACCGTTGACGTTGAAGAGCGCCAGTACGCGGCGGGCAAAATCCCCGGATCGTTTTTCCGGCGTGAGGGTCGCCCCTCCACCGAAGCGATTTTGGTCTGCCGGCTCATCGACCGCCCGCTTCGTCCCTCGTTCGCCACGGGGCTTCGAAACGAAGTACAGGTCGTCATTACGGTGCTGTCGATGGCTCCCGGTGAGTTCTACGACGCACTGGCGATCAACGCAGCGAGTGCCTCGACCCAGATTTCGGGCTTGCCCTTCAGTGGTCCCATCGGTGCGGTGCGTATCGCACTGATCGGTTCCCAGTGGGTGGCCTTCCCGACCCACGAACAACTCGACGAGGCCGTGTTCGACATGATGGTCGCGGGACGCGTGGTGACCCAAGATGACGGCACGGATGACGTGGCCATCATGATGGTCGAAGCCGAAGCGACGGAAGCCAGTTGGAACCTCATCCAGGCGGGTGCGACGAAGCCCGACGAGGACATCGTCGCCGGCGGTCTCGAAGCGGCTAAGCCGTTTTTGCGTCAGCTGGTGGAGGCCCAAGCGGCAATGGCGAAGGACTCGGCCAAAGAGGTCCAGGACTACCCGCGTTTTGCCGATTACACCGATGAGGTCTACGCGGCCGTTCAGGATGCCTCGGCAACTGATTTGGCACGGGTTTACCAGATCGCCGACAAGCAAGAGCGCCAAGCCCAGGACGACGAGCTGAAGGCCCAGGTCAAAGCCACAATCGCCCAAAAGGTCGAGGCGGGAGAGCTTCCCGAAGAGGCCAACGCGATGGTCGGCGCTGCCTACAAGTCGGTCACCAAATCGGTGATGCGCCGTCGTGTGCTCACCGAAGGTATCCGCATGGACGGTCGTACCCCGGAGCAGATTCGTGGCCTAGACGCGGAGGTGGAAGTCATTCCTCGGGTACACGGTTCCGCACTGTTCCAACGAGGTGACACTCAGATTCTGGGTGTGACCACGCTGAACATGTTGAAGCTGGAGCAGCAGCTCGATTCGCTAAGCCCCGTGACGAGTAAGCGCTACATGCACCACTACAACTTCCCGCCCTACTCCACCGGTGAAACCGGTCGTGTCGGCACGCCTAAGCGTCGAGAAATCGGTCACGGTTTCTTGGCCGAGCGCGCACTGGTGCCGGTACTGCCCACCCGCGAAGAGTTCCCCTACGCCATCCGGCAGGTCTCCGAGGCCCTCGGGTCTAACGGGTCCACCTCGATGGGCTCAGTCTGCGCATCGACCCTGTCGATGCTGGATGCCGGTGTGCCGCTGCGCGCCCCGGTTGCCGGTATCGCGATGGGTCTGATCAGTGAAGAGGTCGACGGAAAGATGCACTACAGCGCATTGACCGACATCCTCGGAGCAGAAGACGCCCTGGGTGACATGGACTTCAAGGTCGCGGGCACGAGGGACTTCATCACGGCAATCCAGCTGGATACGAAACTCGACGGCCTTCCCGCCAGTGTCCTCTCGGGCGCCCTGGGCCAGGCCAAAGAGGCTCGTCTCACCATTCTCGATGTGATGAACCAGGCCATTAGTGAACCCGATGAGATGGCTCCGACGGCGCCGCGGGTCATCAGTGTGCAAATCCCTGAGGACAAGATTGGCGAGCTAATCGGACCCAAGGGTAAAACCATCAACTCGATCCAGGATGAGACAGGGGCTCAAATCTCTATCGAGGATGACGGCACCGTCTACATCGGAGCAACGGACCAGGCGATTGCCGATGAGGCCCGTTCACGGGTCAACGCGATTGCCAACCCGGTCACCCCGGAAATCGGTGAGCAGTACCTCGGTACTGTCGTCAAGCTGGCGACCTTCGGTGCATTCGTGTCCCTGATGCCCGGTAAAGATGGTCTGCTGCACATCTCTGAGGTGCGCAAGCTCGCGGGCGGTAAGCGGGTCGAAGACATCGAAGAAGTGCTCTCCGTGGGTCAAAAAGTCCAGGTGGAAATCACCAAGATTGACGACCGCGGCAAGTTGTCGCTGAGCCCCGTGCTCGAGCAGGGCGCTCCTTCGGGAGATGACGGCGAGGACGGCTAACACCCGCAGATGCGGGGCAAAAGGGGCGGGAATTCCCGCCCCTTTTGCCGTTTCTTACCCCCTAGACACAGGGCTTTTGTTGATTACCTACAAAAGGGACCCAGGTTATTTTCAGCTGAATTTCGGGTTTCACCTAAACAGGAGTTCACGACATAGCGGTAGCCTGTGGGGCGCTAGGTCGTGGAAGGGTTGATATTCTTCTGCACGTAGCACCGGGGACCCAATCCCCACCACCCGCCGACATCCCGTCGTGGCGGCGGGCGGACAAGTAAAAACCCAAAAACCTTTCGAGGGAGAACAATGGATCTGCTCGCTATTACGCAGGCATTCTTCATGCTCGGATTTGTGGCCATGGCCGCGGGAACGCTGTACTTCGTTCTCGAGCGCAATGACATCAAACCCGAACACCGTATGACTGCTACTTATGCAGGCATCATCACCTTCATCGCCGCGATTATGTACTGGATCATGACCGACTTCGTCGGCTTCTTTGACCAGGCCGCAACCGCCGATGTCGCCGCGACGATGCCCTACCGTTACATCGACTGGCTGCTCACCACCCCGCTTCTGCTGGTGGAGTTCGGTCTGATTGTCGCCATCGCTGGTGGCGCAACCAAGGGCTTCGTGACCCGCATCGTGATCGCTGACGTGATCATGATCGTCACCGGTTACCTCGGTGAGCTGGGTGAAGCAGGTACGGTCAACAACTGGGTCTTCTTCATCATCTCCAGCCTCGCGTGGCTCTACATCGTCTACGCGGTGTACCAGGTGAAGCTCGATGGAATGCCCGACTACGCAGCACGCGCCGTGCGCATCATGCGTCGCTTCGTGTTCTTCGGTTGGACAATCTACCCCGTCGGCGTTGCCGTTGAAGAGTTCCTCACCCTCGGTGGTGCGGACCTCGGCCTCGCTGTCGGCCTCGCCGCGATCATCTTCGTCATCGCTGACGTGTTGAACAAGGTGGGCTTCGGTATGGTTGCGGTTTCCGCAGCCAAGAAAGCCAGCGAAACAGCAGGTGCCAAGGCGTAATTGCCCAAGGTATCGAGTGGGCCGGAGCGAAAGCTCCGGCCCACTTGGCGTTTCAGGGCAGGTGATGTTTGTGCAGGCTCCACTGACCTTCTGCCAGTAGGCTCGGCGTTTGTGTCCGACGCCATTGACCTCCCCTTAGACGTTCCAGAAATTGCGAGCACTATTTCCCAGGGCGCCCATCTGCGGCGCACCGTCCACCCCTCGGGACTGCGCATCCTCACCGAGTGGGTTCCCGGTGCCGCGAGCACCTCGGTGGGTTTCTGGGTCCCCGTGGGCAGCCGCGACGAAGACGCCGTGGCGTACGGTTCCACCCACTTTCTCGAACACCTGTTGTTCAAGGGCACTCCGGGTCGCTCGGCCATGGACATTGCGGTGGCCTTTGATCGGGTGGGCGGTGAACACAACGCGCTCACCGCCAAGGAGCACACCTGCTACTACGCCAAAGTGCAAGACCGCGACGTCGACATGGCGATCGACGTGCTCGCTGACATGGTCTCATCGTCGCTGCTTGACCCGGGTGAATTCGATGTCGAGCGCAGGGTAATTCTCGAAGAGCTCGCCATGGCAGAAGACGACGCCACCGACGTCGCTCACGAGCACATTGCGCAGGCGGTGATGGGTGAACATCCACTCGGGCGGCCCATCGGTGGTTCGCCGGAAAGTATCGAAGCGGCCTCCCGCGACCAAGTGCTCGCCCACTACGCGCGCTACTACCGACCCGACCACCTCGTGGTCACTCTCGCGGGGGCTGTCGACCACGATCACGCGGTGCGCACGCTGCTCGACGCACTGGAGCGCTACGGCTGGCCGCTGGAGCGCCAGGACGCCCCGGCTCCCCGGCGCTCCACGACCGCTCTCGGACTGCCCCAGGAGTCGACCAAGAAGGTCATTCATCGCCCGCTGGAGCAATCCATTGTGGTGTTGGCCACACCGGGGCTTACCCAAACCGATGAACGCCGCTCCACCGCCGCCGTGTTGACAACCGTGCTCGGTGGCGGGATGTCCTCGAGGCTGTTTCAAGAAATTCGCGAGAAGCGCGGTCTGGCCTACAGCGTCTACGCCTACGCGAGCCACCACTCCGATGCCGGGCTGTTTGGAATGGCCGCCGGCACCAGCCCCGAACAGGTGGACACCGTCGCGAGGGTGATGCAGGAGATTTTCCAAGACGTCGTCGCCGAGGGCATTACCCGGGAGGAGCTGGAGCGCACCCTGGGAAATCTGCAGGGGGCGAGCTCCCTGGCGCTGGAAAATACGGATAGTCGAATGGTGCGCCTCGGGCGATCGGAAATACACACGGGTGAATTCGTGGACCGCGACGAAGCGCTGAGGCGATTGGGTCTGGTCACTCGAGAATCCGTGCAGGATCTCGCACAGCATTTCGCCGAGGGTCCACTCAGTGCCGTCGCGGTGGGCTCGGTGAGCGATACTGCTCTCGACAGCGTGGGGTCTGCCGTAGCAGACTAGGGTCGGTTCGATCGTTCACCTCTTGTGGGCCGACCTTCTTCCGAAAGTGAGACCAAAGGTGTCGCGTTATCTCTACCTGGTCAGACACGGTGAACAAGTCGACGCAGAATACGGCCTCCCGGAGGGTCCGCTCTCACCGCGGGGGATGCGACAGGCCGACGCAATCGCGGAGCGTCTGAGCGCGGTGCCCTTCACCCACGCCTACACGTCACCTCTGCAACGCGCCCTGGACACGGCTCAGGCAATGGCGACAAGGATGCCCTCGCTGGCGCCAGAGCCCTCCGCGCTGCTCATGGACTGCGTACCCAGTGGACCCACCCCCGATATGCCCGGAGTGTTCGAGACGTTTTACGGGGGCATAAGCGACGAGGAGATTCAAGCCGGGGAAGCGCAAATGGCCGACGCGACCGCGGAGTGGCTCTCGGTCGGCCCCAGTGACACCCACGAGCTGCTGGTCACCCACAACTTTGTCATCGCCTGGTTTGTTCGAGAAGTCTTTGGGGCCGCCCCCTGGCGATGGATGGGAATCAACCAGGCCCACTGTGGTCTCACCATCATCCGTGTGCGCACGGCGAAACCGGCGGTCCTCGTGACCCATAACGATCTCGGACACCTCCCCGCTGAGTTGCGCACCGGAATGCCCGAAGAGCAACCGTTCTGAGCCCTCCCGTCCCTCGATTCCCTCTGGTGACAGGTGCTCACCAGATAGAATGGTGGGGTGGAGGAGTCCGAAGCGCGAGTCGAAATGGACTCCCTGGCGGCCAGAATCTATGCCCTCCGCGACGCCTATTACGCCCGCGATGAGCTCCTCGCCGACGACGCCGAGTACGACCAACTGGTCGCACAGCTAGAAGCCCTCGAGGAGCAATTTCCCCAATTTGCCACCGACGATTCGCCGACCCGCATTGTGGGGGCAGGCCAGTCCACGCTTTTTGCCCCGCTGACACACGCGGAGCGGATGTACAGCCTCGATAACGTTTTTTCCGATGAGGAAATGCGCGACTGGTTGAGCAAAATCCGGGGTGAATACCCCCAGGTGCACTTTTTGTGTGAACCCAAAATTGATGGTTTGGCCCTGAACCTGCACTACGAAAACGGGCGGCTGATCACCGCGGCGACTCGAGGTGACGGTGTCACCGGGGAGGACGTCAGCGAAAACGTTCAGCACATTCCGGGGCTCCCCGAAATGCTCACCGGCACCGAACACCCAGCCGTCGTCGAAGTGCGCGGCGAGGTGTTCTTTCCCGTCCAGGTATTTCACGACATGAACGCCACCCTCGCGGAGGCCGGTGAGCGGGTCTTTGCCAACCCCCGAAATGCCGCCTCTGGTTCGCTGCGCCAAAAACTCGACGCCCGCGCCCAAGCCAAACAGGACGCGGGCCGCTGGCGCATTTCTCAGCTGAAGATGACCGTGCACGGTATTGGGGCGTGGCCCGAACCCCCACTGTCCACCCAAAGTGAACTCTATGAATTGCTGGGCCACTGGGGCTTGCCGGTGTCCTCGCTGGCGGAGGTGCACACAGACACCGAAGGGGTCATCGACTACATCCACCGGATGAATGAACGTCGGGAGGGTCTGGACCACGAAATCGACGGGGTTGTCGTCAAAGTGGACTCCTGGGCGACGCAGCGTGAATTGGGTGCCACCTCGAGGGCGCCGCGCTGGGCGGTTGCCTATAAGTATCCTCCGGAGCAGGTGAGTACCATCCTGCGCGACATTGTCGTCAGCGTGGGGCGAACCGGGCGGGCGACCCCCTACGCCGTGTTAGACCCTGTCACCGTGGCAGGAAGCGAAGTGGAACGCGCGACCCTGCACAACCAGGACGTCGTGAAGGCCAAAGGGGTGCTGATTGGTGACCACGTGGTCATTCGCAAAGCGGGCGATGTCATCCCCGAAGTGTTGGGCCCGGTGGTCGAGCGCCGAGACGGCTCGGAGCGTCCCTTTGAGATGCCCACCCACTGCCCGGAGTGTGGCACCAGGCTTGCCCCTCAGAAAGAGGGCGATATTGACCTGCGCTGCCCCAATCAGCGCAGCTGCCCCGCGCAGGTGCGCGGACGGATCGAACACATCGGCTCGCGCGGTGGCCTCGATATTGAAGGCTTGGGTGAAGTCAGCGCCTTCGCGCTGACCCAGCCCCTACGCCCCTCGCCGGCACCGCTGAGCTCGGAGGCGGGACTTTTCGGACTACGGGTGGAAGACATTTTCCCCATCGATTACCAACCGCGAGACGCGGATACCGGACAACCCCGAGTGGACGACACGACCGGTGAACCCATCGTCTTGAGCCCGTTTCGACGAAAACGCGGCAAAGACGACCCGCACCACCAGGACGGTGGCGACTTTGCGGGAACAGAATCTGAGGTGCCGTCCCGGGCGGCCATCGAGCTCATTGATCAGCTGGAAAAAGCTCGAACAAAACCGCTCTGGAGGCTTCTGGTGAGCCTCAACATTCGACACGTGGGGCCCGTGGCTGCGCGGGCGCTAGCCGGGCATTTTGGATCCCTCGAGGCGATCGAAGCGGCGGATAGTCAACAACTGGCCGCTATCGACGGAGTCGGTCCGACCATCGCCCAGTCCATCGTGGACTGGCTTGAGGTGGACTGGCACCGAGAGATTGTCGCGTCCTGGCGAGCATCGGGGGTGAACTTTGTGGACCCGGACTGGTCGCCAGAGGCTGGCCACGCCGAGTCGGGCCCGTTGGCCGGCGCGAAAGTGGTTGTCACGGGCAGTGTGGACGGGTTCACTCGTGACGGGGCGGCGGAGGCTGTTCGGGCAGCCGGCGGGCTGCCCGTCTCCGGTGTGAGCAAAAACACCACCGTGGTCGTGGTGGGCCCCGGTGCCGGCTCAAAACACGATAAAGCCCTCGAGCTCGGTATTCCCGTGGTGGATCAGAAGGACTTTTCCACACTGATTACCGAAGGTCTCGCTGCTGTCAGTGTCCTCAACGCCGACTGAGGCGAGGGTCGTTGCCCCCTAAACTATGGGGGTCAGCGGCTCCAATGAGTAGAGGGTGTTATGTCGGAAATTACGCCGGACCAGGTGCGACACCTTGCGGGTTTAGCCCGCATTGCTCTGGATGAGAGTGAAGTCACACGACTGACCGGCGAGCTGGGCGCCATTGTCGACGCTGTCGAAAAGGTGGGTGCTGTCGTTTCTGAAGATGTTGAGCCCACCAGTCACCCGATTGGCCTGGGAAACGTGTGGCGGGTCGATGAAGTCGGAGACACCCTGACGACCGAGCAGGCACTCGACGGGGCGCCCGATCACGACGGGTCGCGCTTTCGGGTCACCGCGATTCTGGGTGAAGAGCAGTGAGCGAACTGCACCGGCTCTCGGCACTCGACTTGCAGGGTTTGTTGCAGTCGGGTGAAGTCTCCGCAACGGAATTGACGCAAACATTCGTGGACCGCATTTCGGCGGTGGAACCCGTGCTGAACGCGTTCGTGCACCTCAATGACGCCGCCCTGGCCGAAGCGCGCGAGATTGATGCGCGCCGCGCCGACGGGGAGAGTCTTCCCGCCACCGCAGGGCTGCCGGTCGCGGTGAAAGACGTGCTGTGCACGCTCGGGATGCCAACGACGGCGGGCTCTCGAATGTTGGAGGGATGGCGACCTCCCTACGACGCGACCGCGGTGAAAAAATACCGCGACGCCGGAATGGTCGCGCTGGGAAAAACCAATATGGACGAATTTGCGATGGGCTCCTCCACGGAACATTCGGCCTGGGGTCCCACCACAAACCCCTGGGACATCGAACGGGTGCCGGGTGGCTCCGGCGGTGGTTCTGCTGCCGCGGTAGGAGCATTCGAGGCACCCATTGCGCTGGGCAGTGACACCGGTGGGTCTATTCGACAGCCCGCCGCTCTGACGGGAACAGTGGGGATGAAGCCCACGTACGGGGGAGTCAGTCGTTACGGCGTGATTGCCCTGGCGTCCTCGCTCGACCAGGTAGGACCGGTCGCGCGCAGTGTCGCCGATGCCGCGCTGTTGCACGACGTGATCGCCGGTCACGACCCCCGCGATTCGACGTCGATTCCCGACGCCTGGCCGTCGATGCTGGAAGCGGCTCTTCGTTCGGGGGTCGAACCCGATCTTCGCGGGGTGCGCCTTGGTCGGGTCACACAGCTCGACACGGACGGGTTCCAACCCGGTGTTCGCACTCGTTTTGCTCAGTTGCTCGAGTTGGCAAGCGCCCACGGTGCAGAAATTATTGATGTGGACTGCCCGCATTTTGATTACGCCGTGGCCGCCTACTACCTCATCTTGCCCGCGGAAGCCTCCAGCAACCTCGCCAAGTACGATTCCGTCCGCTTTGGAATGCGCACGGCCATGACCAATGGCCAGTCCACCGTCGAAGACGTGATGGCGGCCACCCGCGAGGCGGGTTTTGGCGACGAGGTCAAACGCCGAATCATTCTGGGAACTTACGCGCTGAGCGCTGGCTACTACGACGCGTATTACGGCAGTGCCCAGCAGGTGCGCACCCTGATCCAAGGTGACTTCCAAAGAGCTTTTGAACAAGTCGACGCACTCATCACCCCCTCTGCTCCGACCACGGCGTTTAAGTTGGGCGAACAGTTAGATAACCCGTTGACGATGTATGCCAACGATTTGACCACCATTCCGGCCAACCTGGCCGGGGTGCCGGGGTTGTCCCTGCCGATGGGGTTGGCCCCGGAAGACGGCCTGCCCGTTGGCGTGCAACTGATGGCGCCCGCCTTCCAAGACCAGCGCCTCTACAGTGTCGGGGCTGCGCTGGAAGCGCTCATCATTCAGCGCGATGGCTCGACACTCAGTGCGCGTGTGCCAGAGCCCGGTCAACCACGACAGCAGGTGGCCCAGTGAACACCCTGGTCGATTTAGATGTCGCCCTGGAGCATTTTGATCCAGTGATCGGTCTCGAAGTGCACGTGGAGCTTTCTACGGCAACCAAGATGTTTTCTCCCGCACCCAACCCCGCCGCATCACTGGAAGATTTCGCCCCCAACACCGCAATCTCACCGGTGTGCCTCGGGCTTCCGGGTTCGCTCCCGGTGGTGAACGCCGAGGCGGTGCGCTCCAGTATTGCCCTCGGTCTGGCGCTGGGTTGCGAGATTCGGCCCACGTCGCGTTTTGCGAGGAAGAACTACTTTTACCCCGACCTGGCGAAGAACTACCAGATCAGCCAATACGACGAGCCCATCGCCTACGACGGCGCCGTCGAAGTGGAGCTCGACGACCAAAGCGTGTGGAGGGTGGAAATTGAGCGCGCCCACATGGAAGAAGATGCGGGGAAACTCACTCACGTGGGCGGGAGCACCGGCCGCATTCAAGGTGCGGAGTATTCCCTGGTCGACTACAACCGTGCGGGTGTGCCGCTGGTCGAAATCGTGACCAGACCGATCGCCGGCGCGGGTGCTCGTGCGCCGCAGTTGGCCAGGGCGTATGTCCAGACCATCAGAGACATCGTCATCGCCCTCGGCGTCTCACAGGCGCGAATGGAGCGGGGGAACCTTCGCTGCGACGCCAACGTGTCGCTCATGCCTCGAGGTGCCACCGAGTTTGGCACCCGCACGGAGACGAAAAACGTCAACTCTTTTCGCTCCATCGAGCGCGCCGTGATTTACGAAATCCGACGCCAGGCCACCCTGCTGCTCGGGGACACGGCCATCACCCAAGAAACCAGGCACTGGCACGAAGACACCGGTCAAACCAGCCCCGGCCGGCCCAAATCCGACGCGGATGATTACCGCTACTTCCCGGAGCCAGATCTTCTGCCGGTGAGTCCTGACTCGGACTGGGTGGAAGAGATCAGGCAATCGCTGCCGGAGACCCCGTCGGTGCGACGGCGCCGGTTGCGCGAGGCGTGGCAGTTGCCAGAAACGGATTTCCACGCGCTGATCAACGCTGATCTGTTGGATGTGGTGGAGGCCACCATCTCGCTGGGCACTTCCCCGGCTGCGGCCAAGAAATGGTGGTTGGGGGAGCTCTCACGCATTGCCAACGATCGCGGTGTGGAGGTCACCAGCCTGTTGACGCCCGAACACGTCGTTGAGCTCGATCGCCACATCAGCGAGGGCACCATCAACGACAAGATGGCCCGAGAGGTCCTCCTCGCCATGGTTGAGGGTGAGGGCAGTGCGGCGGAAATCATCGAGGCGCGGGGGTTAGCCGTTGTCAGTGACGACGGCGCGCTGCGCGCCGCTATTGACGAGGCGCTTCGAGCTCAGCCGGATGTGTTGGCCAAGATTCGTGAGGGCAAAGTCCAAGCAGCGGGCGCCATCATCGGTCAGGTGATGAAGGCACTGGGCGGTCAAGCAGACGCCCAACGAGTTCGCGAGCTGATTCTCGAACAGGCCGAGCAGTCCTGACACAGCCTGGGCAGCGAGTTACTCGCCCGACAGGCGCTGTGACCATTCTCCCGGGTGCCCTGCCCTCCCTCAGGGGCGCTTAGGCCTAGCGGGCAATCTCCCGCAGGAGAATGTCGCTGACTTTTTCGATCGCGTCCGTCCGAGAAAGAGTGGGTATTCCATCACCGCCCTGGGGTCCGTAATCGCCAAACGACGCGTGGCTCGCGCCGTCGATGGTGACTTCTTGGTAGCTCTGTGGCATCAGCTCGCGAGCAGTCACAACGGCGTCCCGGTCGATTAGTTCATCCTTGGAGGCCAAGACATTGAGCACGTCCACCTCTGTGTCCTGGAGGTCGACTGCGCAGTAACTGGCGAAGAGAATCAGCCGCTCGATGCCAGAGTTTGTGGCCAACGTGCAGGCCTGCACTCCACCCATCGAGTGGCCACCGACCAGAGAGATGGGCGTCGAGGGGCTGAGGGCTTGAAAATCCTCCAGGCTTCGACCATCAGCCAGGGCGAGGTTCATTGTCGGTCGGGGCAGAATCACCGTCAGCCCCGTCTCGGCGACCACGTCATAAAAGGTGGTGGCGTAGGCGTGGGGGCTCACCCGGGCTCCTGGCAGAAACAACAGCGCATCACCCGAGAGGGGACCGGATTGTTGTGCTGGGCCCATGACCACGAGGTCGGGGCCGATCGACCAGGCGATGTCTTCGGTGGCGTAGAGCTCGCGCAAACCCTCGGGTTGGTCGGGGTAGGGCGTGTAGGCCCACACTAAAAAGCCCACGATGGTGACCAGGAGGCTGGAGAGTGCCGTCCACCCCGTGATGCGGATACGCCGAATTTTGCGTCGTTGTTTTGCTGACCGGTTGGATGGCGCCATCACGACACTTTCTTAGTGTGGGATACTGGGGGAACCATGAATATCTTCCTCTTCATTCTCTCATCGGTCATCTTCCTCGCGTCGTTTCCGATGTTTACCTACTCGTTTGTTGTCCCCGAGGAATACGCCGCCCTGCTCTTTTCGGCGGGAATTTTCACCGCCTCGGCGGCGTTTTGGATTCCCATGGTGATTCTCGGTCGCTCCGAGCGCTAACGCCCCAGTCCCCGCTGCACGGGGCAGACCGCTGTGCCTGAAGCGACCGCGAGGAGTCACCGAGCGGGCGTGGCCGCCGTGTGGCACTTCGTGTGCTAGCTGTCGTTTCGCACGCGTGCGGTGAAGCCCAAGAGACGCTTGAGAACTCCTTCGGCGAGCATTCTCCGCGTGTGTTCTGAATCGATTGGCCGCGAGAGTTCATCTGATTTCTGACGGATCAACATCGGACAGTTCAGATCGCGACAGAGGTAGGTGCCGACCGTGTCGCCTTTTTTGCCCGAGGCGCCGGCTTTGGGGGCCACAAAGAGGCTCACCTGTGGGGCGGGCTGTTGGGTGTGACACAGTGAGCACATCGCTGGCCGTCCGGGGGGCATTGTGGACTCGGCCGCCCTCACCCAGACACCCACCGGGGTCTCACCGTCCCAAAAAACTAGGTAGCCACGGTGGGGCCTTTCTGGATCTCGCCAACCGAGAAACTCCCGCTCGGACCACTCTGTCTCGTGCAGGCCGGGCAGAGGAATTTCCGGCCTCTCGGAATCGTCGATATTCACGATCGACGAGCGAATGTCGTCAGGAGCTAGGGGGCGCATTCATCCCAGTCTATGACGGGCGGTAGGGCAGAGCAGGAAAGCCACTGGGCGGTGAGTAAATCGGCGGTGGAGCCCAAAGAGTCCCACAAAGCACTGTGGCCAGCCCGGAGGCTGGCCACAGTGGTAATCCCACCGATCGTTAGAGCGGTTGGATGTTCTCTGCCTGAGGGCCTTTCTGGCCCTGGGTGGTTTCAAACTGAACCTTTTGGTTCTCATCGAGGCTTCGGTAACCACTCGACTGAATGGCGCTGAAGTGGGCGAAGACGTCCGCTCCGCCATCGTCGGGGGTAATGAACCCGTAGCCTTTATCGGCGTTGAACCATTTCACGGTTCCGGTTGCCATGTACTTTCCTTACTTTCGGGGTATATCTGGTAGGAGTTTCGAACGACGAAACAACTCGTCGAGACTCCCAGTGTGATCTCCCAGAAAGCAGGTCCGTAAGGGCCCCCACTACACCGACTGACCACTGGGCCTTTCAACGCCCTCTTAGCCTAGCGGGAAAAGGGTCCCACCGGAATGATGCGCACCATTTTCTAAGGTTTGTCTCGCTCCCACCGCCTAGCGTGGGAAGCGGCGAAAGGATTGTGATGGCCGAAAAAGAGCAGACTCCCGAATCGGTGTGGGACTATCCACGGCCCCCGGCCCTGGATGAGAGCTCAGAACGCGTCGTGGTCACCCACCGCGGTGTGGTGATTGCCGATTCGACCGAGACTATTCGGGTCCTCGAAACGAGCCACCCGCCGACCTATTACATCCCGTTGAAGGATTTCACCCCCGGACTTTTGGAGCCTGTCGCCGGTCAAACAATGTGTGAGTTCAAGGGCGCTGCGTCCTACGCCGATCTTGTGCTGGAGGGTGGTCGCATGCCGCGAGCGGTGTGGTGGTATCCGACGCCGCACCGCGACTACACCCGCCTGGCGGACCACGCCGCGTTGTATCCGGCGATGTTCGACGATGTGCGCGTCAACGGAGAGAAGGTCGTTGCCCAGGAGGGCGACTTTTATGGCGGGTGGATTACCTCACGAGTGCAAGGCCCATTTAAAGGCGCTCCGGGAACCTGGGGCTGGTAACCCCACGTTGGTAGGCTGAGGGTGTGGTTACACCCCCCAGCACTCACGGCACCCTTCCTGTCTCACCCCCGGTCATTCGTGGTGCGCTCGCTGCTGACGCGCCCCGGCTGGTGGCATTGAACAATGGTGCCGTACCCGCTGTTCCAGAAGTATCGCTGGAGGAGATGGCCGCACTACTAGAAGCCTCTTCGTGGTCGGTTGTGGCCGAGAGAGACGGTGTCGTTGTCGGGTTTGTGATCTGTTTCGACCCCGGTGTGTCATACGATTCGGAAAATTATCGGTACTTCGAGGCGCGCTACCCGAGTCATTTCTACATCGACCGGATTGTCATTGACCCTGACCACCGCGGGGCCAAATGGGGCGCAAGGCTCTACGCCGAAGTGTTTAATCGGGCGGAGGAACAAGGCCACGCCCAGGTGACCTGCGAGGTGAACCTGGAGCCGCCCAACCCGGCGAGCATCGCCTTTCACCGCAGGATGGGCTTTGTGGATGTCGACACCCAAGCAACTAAAGGCGGCAGCGTCGTGGTGCAACTGATGGCTGCCCCAGCACGCCATGTCTGAGGCTGCGGGGGTCAGCGTGGGGATTGTGATCCCCGCCTACAACGAAGAGGACACGATTCGCGGTTGCGTCGAGGCGGCGCTGGGACAAACAGTTCCTGCGGACGAGATCATCATCGTCGACAACCGTTCACGAGACAACACTCGGGCGATTTTGGACGAACTGATCGCTCGACACCCCCACGCACCTCTTCGGGTGCTGAGCCAAGAATCCGAACAGGGGATTACTCCGACACGAAATATGGGATTCGATGCCGTCGAATCCGACGTAATCGGTCGGATTGATTCGGACACTCTGCTCGAGCCCAACTGGGTCGAGCAGGTGAAAAGGGTGTTCGCCGACCCTGGCGTGCACGCCGCCACCGGGCCCGTGATCTACTACGACATGCCCCTGCGGCGCTATATGGCCAGAGCCGATGACACCATGCGCAAAGCGATGTTTCGCCTCGCGACCAGCTATAAGTTCCTCTTTGGAACAAACATGGCGTTGCGCAAAGACGCCTGGCAGGCCATACGAGACGAGGTTTGCCTCGATTCCGACGACGACATGCACGAAGACATTGACCTGTCCGTGCACCTCTACGACCAGGGGTTCCGCGCGATCTATTCCTCGCAGATGGTGGCGGGGATGTCTGCCAGGCGCCTCGAAGATAACCCCAAAGATTTTTACGACTACGTGCAACGTTTCGATCGCACCTACCGCCACCACGGCATACGCAAACGTCGTTTGCGTGCGCCGGCCTGGGTCTATTTGGCGATGTATCCGATTGCGAAAGGGATGCGCTGGAGCCACAAGCTTCGAGAAAACCAAGTCTTCAAGATTCCCCGTATCGATCTGCGATAGACTGAGCCAGTAACACGGGAGTCTCGAGCAAGAGGCTGAGAGGAAGCAAACGCTTCGACCGTCGAACCTGATCCGGATCATGCCGGCGCAGGGAGGACCTCTACCCGTGCCACGTTATCAATCGATTGCGAAAGGCACGTAATGAAAAAGATTGCGCTACTACTGGCCGGTGTGATGGCTCTCGCCGGCTGCACGGGACCAGAAAACACTCTGGTGCGTTTGGCCGCCCACGATTCGTTTGTGATGAGCGACGAACTGATCGCTCAGTTTGAATCGGATACCGGCTACGAACTCGAAATCATCCGCCTGGGCGATACCGGTTCGCTCACCAACCAGCTTGTCCTCACCAAGAATGCGCCCGTTGCGGACGCCTTCTTTGGAATCGACAACACGTTTGTGGGTCGAGCCGAGGCGGAAGGAGTGTTTGAGTCCACACCATCCGCCATCGACTATTCGGATGTCTGTTTTAACTACGACATCGCCTGGTTTGACGACGAATCACTGACTCCGCCGGCAACGTGGAGGGACTTGGTGAACGATGACTATCGGGGTTTGACGGTGGTGACCAACCCGAACTTCTCCTCACCCGGCTTGGCGTTTCTTGCGACCACCCACGCCGCTTTTGACTCACCCGCAGAGGTTCAGGGTTTTTGGGCCGATCTTCGCGATAACGACGTGAAGGTGGCGGGGTCGTGGGAGGACGCCTATTTCTCCGATTTCACCCGCTACGGCGGGAATTACCCCATTGTGCTGAGCTACGCGTCCTCACCTGCCGCCGAAGTTAACGAGGATGGCACCCCCGGTTCGAAGGCCCTGTTGGAAGAGTGCTTCCGACAGACGGAATTCGCCGGAGTGATCGCCGACTCGGACAACATCGCCGGAGCCGAAGCGCTCGTCGAGTTCATGCTTGGCGAGGAGTTCCAACGCTCCGTGCCCGAAGCAATGTATGTCTACCCGGCGGTCGAGGACACCCCGGTGCCCGACTCCTGGGCCGAATTTGCCACTCCGGCCACCTCCACTCTCGGTGAGGATCTCGACATCAACGCCAACCGGGATGACTGGCTCGAGCAGTGGTCTGAGGTGTTCGCTGGCTAGCGGAGAACTCTTTGTCACCACCGCGCTGATCGCGACGATGAGCGCGGTGGTGGCACTGCTCCTTGGTTACCCGGTGGGGCTGTGGCTGGCGTCTGTGCGGCGGGGGCGAAAACTGGCCACCAGTGTGTTGCTGCTGCCGTTTCTGCTGCCGGCCTTTCTGATCGGCTTGGCGTTTCGTCCCGTCTTTGGCCCGTGGCTCGACGACAGCCGGGTCGGGATTGCTGCGGTCGTGTGTGCGCATGCGTTGATGAATGCGGGTTTTATCGCGGTCGTGACCGCTGCGTCCCTTGTGCCACGAGACCAGGTCGAGGCGGCGTTGCTCGATGGAGCCTCAGCCGGTCAGACCAGGCGTTTTATCGAAATCCCCCAACAACTCCCCGCGCTGAGCGCGGCGGCGTTGCTGGTGGCGCTGTATTCAGCGACCAGTTTCGGGTTGGTCATTTCTCTGGGTCAGGGCGCGATCAACACCCTGGAAACCGGGATCGCCACCGCGGCACTTCAACTGCTTGACCTGCCGACGGCGGCGTTACTCGCTGGTCTACAAAGCCTGTTGACGCTGGGATTTTTCCTCATCTCGAGGCGCCTCGGGGCAACACCCACGGTGCTCTTTGGTGATGTCGAGCCGGTCGCTCGCCGTTTTGTTCCGGGAATGGTCGTCGGCGGTGTCGTGATCGCTGCGGTGGTCTGGCTGGTGGCGGGTGTCGTGCAGCGGGCGATCAGCGCGGGGCCTGGCCTCTGGGGAAACATCGCGAACCTCGCGGGGCGTGGTTCCAGAGACATTCTCAACCTCAGCGTCATCGACGCGTTGGGCAACTCGCTTCGAAACACCCTCGTCGCCGTGGCGATCTCGTTGGCCCTCGCGTGGTGGTTGAGTGCAAAGCGGGTGGGGTTGGCCGTGTTGGCGCCGATTGGTATCTCTCCCGTCGTGATCGGCTTGGGCGCCCTGGTGCTCTCCGGGTATTTACCCAGCGCCATCTCCGGGAGCTGGCTGCTTTTGCCCCTCGTGCAGAGTATTTTCCTCACCCCACTGGCCTTCCACATCATCGCTCCTGCACGGCGTTCACTCTCTCGAGACCTGGTGGACGCGGCCCGCTTGGACGGCGCGAACAGCGGGCAACTTTTTACCCATGTGGAGTTGCCGACACTCCAGAGGCCGCTGATCGCCGCGGCGGCCTTGGTGAGCCTTGGTTCACTGGGCGAGTTTGGCGCCGCCACCTTCTTGGCCTACGGCTCTGACCAGACCCTGCCTCTGGTGATGTTTCGGTTGATGTCTCGACCGGGTTCGGAAAACGTGGGGATGGCGATGGTGGCCGCCACCCTCTTCATCGCTCTCGCAGTAGCCGTGGTGTGGCTGATTTCCTCGGTGGGTCGCCATCCGGATCGGGTGAGAGCAGATGGGTGACGGGGACGCCAGAAGGCAGTTGGTGCTCGTCGATGGTCGCTCCGGGGCGGGTAAAACCCAGTGGGCGAGCGAGTTGGCAGAGCGTTCCAACAGTGCGCTGCTGAGCCTCGACGATCTCTACCCCGGCTGGGACGGTTTGGATGCCGGGTCCTGGCAGGCCTACCAGCGGGGGATTGCGCCGTGGGCGCAGGGGCGCACGGCCCGGCTGCGCACCTGGGACTGGTCGCGGGGCGCGTGGGGGGCTCTGCGGGACATCGGGCCCGAGCAGAGCCTGATCGTCGAGGGGTGTGGCGCGCTGTCGAGGTTCAGCGCCCCCCACGCCACCGCTCGATATTGGTTGGAGGCCGACGACGAGGTGAGAAAACAGCGCGCGCTCGAGCGCGACGGCGACACCTTTCGACCCCACTGGCTTCGGTGGGCATTACAGGAGGACCGGTTTTATCGCCTCCACCGGTCCAGAGATTTGGCCGATTCGATTATCCGCACTTAGCCCCAGCCCAGCTCATGAAGCTGCTGGTCGTCAATGCCGTAATAGTGGGCAATTTCGTGTACGAGCGTGACGTGAATTTCGTGAATCAGATGCTCTAAGGATTCTGATTGTTCGAGCAGCGGTTGACGGTAAAGAACGATGCGATCGGGTAATTCGCCGTAGCCGTAGTCGCCGCGCTCGGTGAGGGCGACTCCCTCGTAAATACCCAGTACCGCCTCGGAGTCAGTGGGCTGGTCTTCGACGAGGAAGACGACGTTGTCGAGACCATCGACCATCGCGTCGGGTAGTCGGTCGAGCCCCTCGACGACGAGGGCTTCGAACTGTTCGAGGGTGGGCCACCAGTCGGAAATAGCGCGCCTCCTCGAGGGGAGCTTTGGGGTGAGTAACGGGGCTTGAACCCGCGACCTCCTGGACCACAACCAGGCGCTCTGCCAGCTGAGCTATACCCACCATGCGCCCGATGCGCGGGCCCCCACAGTCTAATACAGCACGGCCGGCGTTTTCGCAGGGTTAGTCGAATTCGGCGCTCACGTCGAGACTGATTTGCTTGATCTCGGCACTGCTGGGCCCCGGTTCTGCCACGAAAGCCACTCGGCGGTAGTAAGCGAGTTCGCGAATCGACTCCCGAATGTCGGCGAGGGCTCGGTGGCCACCATTTTTTTCCGGTGCCCCGAAATACATTCTGGGAAACCAGTGGCGAGTGAGTTCTTTAATGGTGGACACGTCGATATTTCGGTAGTGCAGGTGGTCGTGGACCTCGGGCATATCGCGCTGAATAAACGCCCGGTCGGTGCCGATGGTGTTGCCCGCCAGCGGCGCGGTGTGCGCCTCCGGAAGGTGGCTGCGTAAGTAGTCCATCAATTCTGACTGGGCCTGCTCCAGGCTGATGCCCTCGGCGAGCTCATCGAGGAGGCCGGAGCTGGTGTGCATCTGTCGCACAAAGTCACCCATCTGCTCCAGCGCCGCCGCGCTCGGTGCAATGACTCGGTGGAAACCCTCGTCTTGGATGGTGAGGTTGTAGTCGGTGATGAGTACCGCGACTTCAATCAGTTCGTCAGATTCGAGGTCCAGCCCGGTCATCTCTGCATCGAGCCAGACCAGCCTGGCGTTATCGGTTGAAGCCATTTGAGGATTCTAGCGACCGGGGCGCAGCCATCGGGCGAGCGCCGCAAAATAGGCGGCGGAAAAGCCAAAACTGAGCAATCCGTACGCCACACCGAACCCCGTAATGGCGGCGGGAACGAGCAGGGTGACGAAACCGAGGGCGCCCGAGCTCACCATCATCACCGCGGATGCCGCCACCACGCTGGAGGCCGGGGCGCGGTAGGAGACGATGGCCATGTTGCCGGTGAGGGCAATGAGGGTGATCGCACTCATCCACATCGACCAGCGCAGCGCAAGGGTCGGCTCCAGGGCCAATAATTCGAGAAAAAAGCCGGGGGTGATCAGCAGCCATACGGCGCTGAGGCCAAACACACCAGCCCCGGCGCGGAGGATCCAGCGCAGAATCCGGGGGTCGTCGACGCGATTGCCTGTCATTGTGTCTCCTCGGGCTCGGTGGTGCCAGACGTTGTGGTGCCACACGTTGTGGCGCCAGACTATTGGGTCGTGGGGGACGCCGGGGAGGCCCAACCGGGTCGCGTTTCGCTCGAGTAGACCCACACCTCGGGGTCAGTCTGAGCCGACCGGTAAACTCCCAGGAGCTACCAAGAGTAGGAGCCCTTCCGGTGACAGACTGGGCGAGGCCGGGTGGAGATTATTGCTCGGCGGCCGTCGCTTCGTCGGTGGCCAGGATGGATACCCTCCACAAAAAGGACAAGGCATACGCGTGAAGAAGTCGACCAAAATTACCCTCGGTGTCGTGATCGGAGTGGCCGTAGTTGGAGCCGGTGTGGCCACCGCGGTATCGCTTGCAGACCAGCCCGACCCCGTGGAGCAGCTGATCACCAGCGAAGTGGAAGTGCGGACCATTTCCACGACGGTGGCCGCCTCTGGTGAGGTTCAGGCAGCCGATCAGTTGGGGATCAACTTCGCTGTTGCCGGCGAAATCGCCAGCATCGATGTCGACGCGGGCGATGTTGTCTCCGCCGGTGACGTCTTGGCCACGCTCGATCCCACCGCGTTGGAATCGGCTGTTGCGACCGCTGAGAACACCCTGGCGAGCGCCAGAGACGGTGTGAGTAGTGCGAACCTCGCTGAAGCCACCGCCCAGCAAGCAATCAATTCCGCCGACCAGGCGCTCGCCGCGGCGGAACAAGCCATTGCCAACGCCAAAGACTCCGAGACCAACCGATCCGAAGCGGTGGCAACGGCCAACCGCCAACTCGCGGCAGCGCAAGCCCAGCGGGACACCGCCGAATACCAGCAGGCTCGGGTGCCCCTCCAGAAAGCGGCGGCGGCCACCGCGCTCGCGTCCGCTGAAGCGGGACTCGAGCAGGCCGAAGCCAACCTCGAAAAAGCTACCCTGCGCGCTCCGATGTCGGGCACCGTCTTGATGGTGTCGGCCGAGGAGGGTGATGCGGTCACCACCGCGGGTGGCGACGTGTTCATCGTGGCTGATTTAGGGTCGTTCGAGGTAACGGCGAACTTCGGGGAGTCCGACATCACGGCCATTGAAGAGGGCCAGAGCGTCCAGGTGGACTTTGACGCCATCGCCGGCGAGGCTCGCGAGGGGACGGTGACCGAGGTGTCACTGATGGGCCAGGTCGACCCCAGCGGGGGATCGCTCACCACCTACCCCGTTACCGTCTCCATCACCGACCCGCCCGAGCAGCTTCGGGTGGGCATGACCGCTCAAATCGACATCATCACGGCCGAAAACGTCGATGTGGTGGCCGCGCCGGTCTCCGCGTTGAATGTGCGGGGCGATGACGTCGTCGTCAACGTGCTCGGCGCCAATGACACCGTGCAAGAGGTGGTCGTGGAAACGGGCACCCAGGGCAGTAACTTTGTGGAAATCACGTCCGGTCTCGAAGGCGGTGAGATCGTGGTGATTGGTGATGTCGGGGAGTTCCCGGTGGTGAGCACCGATGAAGAGTTCGATCCCGCCACGGGACCCCCACCTGGTGTGGAAGACCAGCAGCGCCAGGAAGAGCAATTTAATGAGTGAGCTGGTCGTTGACCTCCGACACGTGAAGCGGGAGTACCTCACCGGCGACGTGATCACCGTGGCGCTTGCGGATGTGAGCTTCCAGGTGGAGCGCGGCGAATTTGTCGCCATTGTGGGGCCTTCAGGGTCGGGCAAGTCGACGCTAATGAACCTCGTCGGCTGTCTTGATCGGCCGAGCTCCGGTGATGTGATTGTGGCGGGTAAGAACGTCAAAAATCTCGATGACGGTGAACTCACCGAGTTGCGCTCGAAGTCGATTGGTTTTGTGTTCCAACAGTTCCAGCTCTTGCCGCTGACCTCAGCGGTCGACAATGTGGCGACTCCGCTGCTCTACCAGGGTGTTCGGCCTCGAGAAGCGAAACGTCGCGCGGCCGAAATGCTCACCAGGCTGGGCTTGGGTGAGCGATTGAATTTTGATCGTGGGCGACTGAGTGGCGGTCAGCAACAGCGCGTCGCCATCGCTCGTGCGCTCGTGACAAACCCCGATATCGTGCTCGCCGATGAGCCCACCGGTGCGCTGGATTCGGCCTCCGGTGAAGCGGTGATGAATATTTTCAAGGAAATGAACGCCGAGGGTCGCACCATCGTGTTGATTACCCACGAGTTGGATGTGGCGGCGGTCGCCAGTCGTCGTGTGCACATCCGCGACGGGTTGATCGAGCGAGACGACCGGTCTCCGATGACGGCGGCGACGCGATGACTTTTGCGCTGCTTTTGCGCTTGGCCACTCAGCGTATTTGGGCGTCCAAATTACGCTCTGCCCTGACCATGCTGGGCATCGTTATCGGTGTCTCGGCGGTGGTGACCCTGATTTCTGTGGGGCAAGGCGCTCAGCAGGGGATTAACGATTCGTTGGCCGATTTGGGGGCCAACCAGATCTCGGTGACGTCGACGACCCCTGATGGTTTGCAAGACCAGGACATGGACAATATTGCCACTATCCAGGGGGTATCGAGAGTCTCCAGTGAAGTGCGCTCCAACGGCGATGCGTCTTTCGAGGGTAATGACGCCAGGGTTTCCCTGATCGGCGTCTCGCCCGGGTATGAGGCCATTGCCACTCCGACGGTGGGATCGGGGCGTTTCCTTCCCGAAAATCAGGCGGCGCAGTCGTCTCGGGTGGCGGTGCTGAGCGCGATTGCCGCCTCTGACCTGGGTGTGGGCTTTGATGACCTGGGCAGTGAAATCAGGGTCAATGGCGTCGCGTTCCAAGTGATCGGCGTGCTGGACGACGCCGAAGGCTTTGGTGGCGGTGGAAATGTGCTGATGACCCAGACGGCCGCCCGGAGCCTCTACGCCAAGTCGCCCTATGTGTCAGTCATTAACATTCAAGCCGTCGACAAAGAAGCCGTCGCGGCCGTGGAATCCTCGGTCGAGAGCTACCTGCGGGTGAGTAAGGGTTTTGTCGACGACGACGACGCCGAATTCATCATCTTCAACCAGGCTGCCCTGCAGGATGCGGTGAATACGGTGACGGGCACGCTAAGCCTCTTCATCACCGCCATCGCCGGAATCAGCCTTGTCGTGGGTGGTATCGGGATTATGAACATCATGCTCGTGTCCGTGCGTGAGCGCACCCGAGAGATTGGTGTGCGACGGGCGATTGGTGCCACCCAGGGCCAGATTCTCACGCAGTTTCTCCTCGAAGCGGTCCTGTTATCGGTGTTGGGCGGACTGATCGGGTTGATTATCGGCCTGGTGTCGTCATTCGGGCTTGCCCAGTTGGGTGGTTGGGACTTCTTTATCGACCCGGGGACCGTCGCGCTCGCGCTCGGCTTCAGTGCGTTTGTGGGAATCGTCTTCGGGGTGTGGCCCGCGCGGACAGCCGGCAAACTCCAACCCGTTGAAGCGCTACGCTTCGAATAACGATGTGGCGCTAATGCAGGGGTGAGACTTCGAGACGGTCGCTCAACCACTGGGCAATCTCGTCCAGTTCGAGAGTGTTTGTTGCGACAGCGAGGACAAATTCCAGACCCTCATCGGCACTAGTGATCACTTCACGGTCATTCATCGCAAGAAAAGTCACCAGAAGAGCCCACGCTGTGCGCTTATTGCCGTCGATTAGCGGGTGGCTTGTCGCGACCGAGTGCAATAGGGCAGCAGCTTTATGGCTGAGAGTGGAGTAGGCCTCTTCGCCGAAGAGCGTCGTCTCTGGGCGGGCAAGGCATCCCTGGAGAAGGCCAAGGTCTCGGACGTGAAATCCGAGGTACTTGACCTGGCGAAGTGCGTCCTCGAGGTCAAGAAATCGCGTCATGAGTCGGCGAGACGGTCCATGAGCTCTTTATCTCGTGTTTCGAGAATGTGCTGGGCCTTTCGCAGCGCGGTTTCTTTGAGGGAGATACGAGTGTCAGTCATTTCAATGGCTCGAATAATCGCTTCGTGTTTTGAGCAGTCGAACGCCTCAGCGAGCCGCTGAGCCATCATGTCGTGGTCGGCATCTAGTCGAAGAGTCATAGCCATGACCATATGGTACCAGAGTGGTATCACGGCGTCGGGGCGGAAATATGTGGATAATGGCTATCCCGACCTTTCTTGTGGAACGAGTCGATCAGCGGGTCTGGTTCGGCGTGGCACACTAAGGGCATGCTGACCCTACGCACCCCCTACCTCGTATTCCTCGGCGACGAAGCAGACGCGGGATACGCCAAAACAGGAGTAGGCCTGGCCTACTGGCGCCCCGATCTCTGTGTCGGACAAATGCGCCTGAGTGACAATGCCGCCGATGCAGGCCTTCCCGACCAGAGCATTCAGGAAGCCAAAGCTGCCGGCGCACAATCGGTTGTGTTGGGGGTGGCCATGGTCGGCGGCGCCATCCCCGCCGAATGGCTGCCCATCCTGGTGGAAGCCCTCGAGGCGGGAATGGATGTTGTCGCGGGTTTCCACACCAGGCTCAGTTCTTTTCCGGAACTTGTCGACGCCGCCGAGCGCGGTGGGGCGAATCTTGTTGACGTGCGGGTACCACCAGCAGATATCCCCGTGGGCACAGGCCAGAAGCGCACCGGCCGCAGGCTTCTCACGGTGGGAACAGACTGCGCACTGGGGAAAAAATACACCGCACTCGCCTTGGCGAAAGGAATGGCTGCCTCGGGCATGTCCGCCGACTTCCGCGCCACCGGTCAAACGGGAATACTCATTGCCGGTGGGGGAGTGCCCCTCGATGCCGTGGTGGCAGACTTCCTCGTCGGGGCAGCCGAAAAGGTCTCCCCGGATAATGACCCCGACCACTGGGATGTTATTGAAGGCCAAGGGGCCCTTTTTCACCCCGGCTACGGCCCGGTCAGCATGGGGTTACTCATCGGGTCACAACCCGACGCGTTCGTGGTGTGCACGGAGGCGGGGCGTGACACCATCCGCGGCTGGGATCGCTTCAGCACACCCGATATTCGAGACGTCATTGCGCGCACCATTGACATCGGTCAGCAGTTCAACCCCGATATTCGCTGTGTGGGAATCAGTGCCAACACCCGACACCTGGATGCCTCCGCGAGGGCCGACTATTTGGGTGCCCTGGAGAAGGAATACGGGCTTCCTGCGATTGACCCCATCGCGACTGGGGTCGAGCCCATCGTGACACGACTCGCCACAGAATTTGGCCAGTAGGGGTCACTCCAGTGCGAATGACCATTGCCACCCAACGGTTTGCCCTGCGGGCACCGTTTGTGATCACCGGGCACACCTTCACCGAAATTAACCCCGTGTGGGTTCACCTCGAAACTGACGGGCACACCGGGCGGGGCGAAGCCATCGGTGTCTATTACACCGGGGAAACCACGGAATCGATGGTGGCCCAGTTGGAAGCAGTGCGTGAAGCTGTTGAAGCGGGAGCAACACGGGCCGATATTCAACACCTGCTCCCTGCAGGGGGTGCGAGAAACGCATTGGACTGTGCCTACTGGGACCTTGAATGCAAAAGCTCCGGCACGACCATTTGGCAGCTACTGGGTCTGGTACCCCACGAGTTGAACACTGTCGCCACGATCGGCATTGGTACCCCGGAGGCCATGGCCCAACAGGCACGCGACTACCACTCCTTCGAGAAACTGAAAATCAAACTCGACGGCGATAGTCCTTTGGAGAAACTTCGTGCGATTCGCCACGCCCGGCCTGAGGCCTCACTGGTGATTGATGTGAATCAGGGCTGGAGCCTCCAGGAACTGACCGACTACCTTCCCGCATTAGAAGAGCTCCAGATCGCCATGGTGGAGCAGCCCTTAGCCCGGGGCACCGACAGCCAGCTGGAAGGATTTTCCTCCGCGATTCCCTTAGGTGCGGATGAGAGCTGTTTGGATCTCGCCGAGTACGACAGCGTTGCCCCGTTCTATGACGTCATCAACATCAAACTGGATAAGTGTGGGGGGCTCACAGAAGCCCTCGCCATTGCGAAACGCGCCACCGAAGACGGCAAATCGGTGATGGTCGGCAACATGACCGGCACATCACTGTCGATGGCCCCCAGCTACGTGGTGGGGCAGTGGTGCGAGTTTGTCGACATCGATGGGCCAGTACTACTCGCTGAGGATGTTCCCGGTGGTTTGGTCTACCGCGAAGGCGGCACAGTGGGTCTGCCCGCAGCAGAGCTCTGGGGTTAGCAACTGGGGTTAGCAACTGGGGTTAGCAACTGGGGTTAGCAACTGGGGCTAGCGACTGGGCCACCCACCAAGCCCAGAGCGGTACCATCGAGTGTTAGCGGGGGTTCAGGTCTCCAGAGACTACCCGCCCACTACCGGGGAGGTTTAGTGAAAATCGCAGGGTCCGTTTTGGACGTAATTGGCCACACACCCCTCATCCAACTGGGCCCGCTGGTCAAAGGTCTCACCGACGCCACCGTTGTGGCCAAAGTCGAATACTTCAATCCCGGCGGGTCCTCCAAAGACCGCCTTGCGGTGGGCATGATTGATGCGGCCGAAAAGGCGGGTCTGTTGAAACCAGGCGGAACCATCGTCGAGCCCACCAGTGGAAACACGGGAGTGGGTTTGGCTCTGGTTGCCCAACAGCGCGGTTACCACTGCGTGTTTGTCTGCCCCGACAAAGTCAGCGCCGATAAGCGCAAAGTGTTGGAAGCCTACGGAGCGAAAGTTGTCGTGACCCCCACCAACGTGGAACCCGATGACCCCGAATCGTATTACTCGGTGAGCGACCGGTTGGCCAGGGAAATTCCGGGTGGGTTTAAACCCAACCAGTACGCAAACCCCGCCGGGCCAGAGGCGCACTACCGCACGACGGGTCCCGAAATTTGGGAAGACACCGACGGGACGGTGACCCACTTTGTCGCCGGTGTCGGCACCGGGGGCACCATCAGCGGCACCGGAAAATACTTAAAAGAGGCCTCAGGTGGAAGTGTCCGGGTCATCGGAGCAGACCCCTACGGCAGTGTCTATGCCGAAAAAGGTGCCGCGAGGCCCTACTTTGTCGAAGGCGTGGGGGAAGATTTCTGGCCCGAAGCCTACGACCCCTCGATTCCCGATGAAATCATCACCGTCAGTGACGCCGAAGCGTTTTCCATGACGAGGCGTTTGGCGCGCGAAGAGGGACTCCTGGTGGGGGGCTCCTGCGGCATGGCGATGGTGGCCGGGCTTGAGGTCGCGAAAAAAGCGTCCGCGGGCGACCTCGTCGTTGTCTTACTTCCCGATAGTGGCCGCGGTTACTTACAAAAGATTTTCGACGATGGTTGGATGACCCACAACGGGTTCCTTGCGCCTGAAGGAGTGGCCACCACCTGGGGGAGCCGGGTTTCTGGGCTGAAGCCTGCCGTGCTCACCAGTCAGAAGGAGGACGAGGCCTCGACCCGGGCAAAACGTCTGGAAGACTCCGGTCGGCTGGTGGGTGTGGTGACTCACGCGTCCCCTCCGCTTCAGCCCGGTGAAATGAAGGGGTGGTTCCACCTGGACGACCCTGCAGAAGTGCGAACGGCGGATCGCTTAGTCACTGTGGGTGCCGCCGAGGAGTTTGACCCCCACGCCCTGGACGGTGTGGATGGCGTCGTGGTGATGGATCAAGGACAGGTCGTCGCGGTTGTGGCATCTGAGGAAGTAATGGAGCAGGTCTAATGACAGAACAGACGCACGGTGACAACAATCAAGGGTTTGCGACCAGAGCGATTCACGCCGGGCAAGAACCCGACCCGTTGACGGGTGCCGTGGTGCCGCCAGTAGTGATGGCCTCGACGTTTACCCAAGACGGTGTGGGAAACCTGCGCGGTGGTTACGAATACGCCAGGGCGGCAAACCCCACCCGGGATGCCCTCCAGACCCAACTGGCCTCGCTCGAGGGAGCACGCCACGCCATTTCCTTTGCCTCCGGTCTCGCCGCTGAAGACGCTCTGATGCGCGCGGTATTAGCACCGGGCGATACCGTGCTGATGGGTAACGACGTCTACGGCGGCACTCACCGCTTAGCGAGTAAAATCTTTGGACCCTGGGGCGTCACCGTGGTCACCACGGAAATGACCGACCTGGCAGGTGTGGAGGCGGCCATTTCCCAGCACGGCCCCGCTGTGGTGTGGTTGGAAACCCCCAGTAATCCCTTTATGAAAGTCTCCGATATTCAGGCGGTATCCCAGTTGGTGGGGGACGCGCTGCTGGTGGTCGATAACACCTTTGCCTCGCCCTATCTCCAGCGCCCCCTGGAGCACGGCGCGCGCGTCGTCGTGCACTCCACCACCAAATATCTCGGCGGCCACTCCGATGTGGTCGGTGGTGCTGTCATCACCAGTGACGATGAATTGGCCGAAAAAGTGGGCTTTCACCAGTTTGCGGCCGGCGCGATTAGCGCCCCATTAGAGGCATGGCTCACGACGAGGGGAATCAAGACCCTCCCGGTTCGGATGGACCGCCACTGTCACAACGCCCAGGTACTCGCTGAAGCCCTCGACACGGATGCGCGAGTGGAGCAGGTGTACTACCCGGGCTTGCCCGCCCACGCCGGCCACGAGATTGCCCGCAGGCAAATGTCGGGTTTTGGCGGCATGCTGTCGCTGCGCTTTCCCTCCGGCGCTCACGCACAGGCGTTTGTCGAATCTACCGAAGTGTTCACCCTGGCGGAGAGCCTCGGGGGAGTGGAATCGCTGGTGAACTATCCGGCAAAAATGACCCACATGTCCGTCAAGGGCACCGAGTTGGAGGTGCCGGACACCATCGTGCGCCTCTCCGTCGGGATTGAAGATGCCGACGACTTGCTGGCCGATGTGATGCAGGCGTTGAGCCGGGCGGTGGCATAGGGAGTTGGCCCCTCCCGAACTGCCCCACCACGCGTTGTGCCTGCTGTGTTGCGGGGATAGTTTATTTCGCCGGGGCGGGTTCAGATTCAACCGGTTTTCTGCGTGAGCGCTCACTAACGCAATGCACCTCGAATCCATGGTGTGAACAATGAGCGCGGCGGTGAGGGTCGTTGTGCCTGTATTGCCGGTCTTGCTCATGACTCAAGGGTAGACCTGGCCTCTCGGCGTGACCTGTGGCCCCATCCGAGCCGGGAGGGGTTTGGATCAGGTTGGGGGTGAGACCAGGTCGGGGGTTAGAGCAGGTTGGGGATTTTTTGTTCCTCGGCGAGGTTTGCCCGGCGGAAAAAGAGGGTGACGATTGTGGCCACGACGACAATGAAGAGCGAATAGAGCGCCGGGATGATCAAAATCAGACCGATGTCGGGGTTTCCCGAGAAACTCAGCAGCACGACGGCAATACCGAGGGGCCCGTTTTGAATCCCCGTTTCCATGCCGATGGTCCTCGCGTTCATCGGGTGGAGCCGGAGCGCGCGGGCCAGACCGTACGCCACGAAGATTCCCAAAAGGCCCATCACAATGGCGACGGTGAAGGTCTGCCACGGAGTATTGGTGAGTAGGACCCAGTTGCGGGGCACCCAGGTGGCGACCAAAAACACGATGAAGAACATGCCGACAAAACCACCGAGGAGCTCCAAGACCGCTCCCACATTGGCGCTTTTCTTGCGAATGAACATACCCGCCACGACGGGCACCAACAGCAGCACAAGGGTGATGACGATGTTGAGCATCGGGATTTCAAAATCATCGGCCTGGTCGGCAAAGAGCAGCCTGCCGTAGAGGGTGAGAACGAGCGGAGTCATCAGGATCGCCCACAGGGTCGAGTGGGTCGTCATCATCACGCTCAGCGCCAAGTTGCCTTTGGAGAAGTAGGTGAAGATGTTGGAGGTCGTTCCGGCCGGAACGCTCCCCATCAGCAGTGCGCCCAGGGCGACCGGTGCGGCGTATTCGAGGGGTAGCTGGAAGAGCAGCAGGCTGATCAAACCGAAGGTGATCAGGGGCATCAGGCCGAACTGGGTAAACCAGCCAATGATCAGGCCCCAGGGGCGTCTAAACGCCAGGCGAAAATCTTTGGGAGTGAGCCCTGCGCCCAAGCCAAACATGATGATGAAGACCAGGATCACCAACAGGTTTTGCTCAAAAGGGGTGACGACGTCTTGTTCGGAAATTCCGGCCTGCGCGAGCACCATCACGTTATTCATTTGGCAGAGCCCTTCTCGTCAGTACTTCCCGACTGGGTGGTGATCTCACCGGTCGCGGTGGAGCGAAGTTGGCGGCGCAAAATTTTGCCAATTGGGCTTTTGGGTAGCTCATCGATGATGGTGACCCGCTGGGGCACCTTATAGGCGGCCAATTGGGTGCGGCAGTGCGCGCGGATACTCTCGCTGGAGGGTGGAGGGTGTGACGCGACGACGAACGCTTCGACGCGCTCGCCGGATTTTTCATCCGGTAGCCCGATGACGCCCACCTCGAGGACTCCGGGAACCGTCGCAATCTGATCTTCGACCTCGTTGGGGTAGACGTTGAACCCGCTGACCAGGATGACGTCTTTTTTGCGATCCACGACGGTGAAAAACCCGTCGGCGTCCATTTCGGCCACGTCACCGGTGCGTAACCACCCCTCGGTGATCGCCGAGGCGGTCTCTTCCGGCTTATTCCAATAGCCGGCCATGATTTGGGGCCCTTTGGCGAGGAGCTCCCCTGCCTGGCCTACCGGAACGTCTTTTCCGGCGTCGTCGACACAGCGAACAAAGGTCGAGGGCACCGGGATGCCAATCGTGCCGTCACGCGCCGTGCCATCGAGCGGGTTGAAGGTCAACACTGGAGAGGATTCGGTGAGGCCGTAGCCCTCCACGATCGGTGTTCCCACCATTTCCCGCCACTGTGTCGCGACCGACGTGTGCAGGGCCATTCCGCCAGCCGCTGAGGCTCGAAGGGAGGCCGGCGGGCTGTCTTGAAACCAGCGTTCTTTGAGCAGTGCCTGGAAGAGCGTGTTGACACCGGTCAACCAGGTCACCGTGTAGTTTTCAAACGCCCGTTTGAGGTTGCTGGGCGGCCGGGGCGAGGGGATGAGAATATTTCTGGCACCCAGGTGGTAAAACGACAGCAGATTCACGGTGAACGCGAAGACGTGGTAGAGCGGGAGCGCCGTCATGACCGTTTCTTTACCCGGACGCAGAAATGACCCCGACATCGAAATCATCTGCATGGTGTTGGAAATGAGGTTTCGGTGGGTGAGCATGGCGCCTTTTGCCACGCCGGTAGTCCCTCCGGTGTACTGCAGTGCGGCGACGGATTCGCTGGTCACGCCCTCCAGGTAGGCGGAGGTATTCGTGGCGGGCGCGGCGCGCTTTCCCGCTTTGAGAGCATCCGCAAAACTCGTATGTTCCACGGTGATTGCCGGTAGCGAGCGATTCCAGACCCGCTGGACCAAACGGATGACTCCGGCAATGACCGGCGGAAAAAATTCCCCAATTTTTGTGGTGACCACGGTGTGGATGGTGGTGTGGGGCAAGACTGAATCGAGGCGATCGGCGAACATATCGATGACCACCAACACGGTGGCTCCCGAGTCGGAAAACTGGTGGATCATTTCGGAGGGTGTGTAGAGCGGGTTGGTATTGACCAACACACAGCCAGCTTTTAGCACTCCAAAGGCTGCCACCGGGTAGCTCAAGCAGTTGGGCATTTGCAGGGCCACCCGATCCCCCGCTTCGACTCCGACTGTCTCTCGAAGGTAGATGGCGAACTGATCAGACAGCTCGTCGACTTGTGCGTAGGTCAACGAGCCATTCATTCCGTTTGGCATGCACTGCGTAAAAGCAATCGTGTCGGCGTAGTCGGAGGCGGCCGTGCGAACCAGTTCGGGCAGGTGCAACGCGGGGAGGTCGGCGAGTTCCGGATCGACGAACGAGGGGTAGTGGGACATCCACGGAGTACTAGTCACGGCGACCTTTCGTCAAAGTGGCCACCGCCAATAGGGAGGGCGACGACGCTGTCCGGACACAAACCTAGCGGTTTGTTCCGTGTGGCGCCTCATACTTCGGCTCCTGGGCCAGCTAATTGGTCGAGCTCGCCCCTCCACACCCATCCAATATAGTTAACTAGTTGACAAAAAAGGGGTGCGCTAGTTAACCTTCTGTGCATGACCAGCGACCGGGTAACTTTTACCCTCAATCATCTTGTGGGAGAGATTAACCGCTCCGCCGATCGCATCCTGCGGGAGCGTTTTGGACTGACCTACAGCCAATTTCTTTTCCTGGTCACTCTCGACTCCACGGGGCAGGTCCCCTCAAGCGTTCTCGCCCACGAGTTGGGTGTCTCGCGAGCCGCGGTGAGTAAGCGAACATCCTGGTTTGAAAGCCGTGGATTAGCGAGCTCCCAGCCCTCAGCTGTCGATTACCGGGTGGTTGAATTGTCGATTACCGCAGAGGGGCACCGACTCGCCATCCAAATGGGCGACACCCTTGAAAAGCAATTTCGACAGCGCTTTGTGGGACTCCACGGGGTTGATCTCGACCAACTAAACCGCGACCTTCACGCGCTCTTGAGTCATTTCAGTGAACACTCGACAACACGGAGGGGCGAAGAGGTCGCTGCATGAGTCCGAAAACCTCCGTCGTCGGCTACCCATTTGAGGAGAGCGTGAACCAGGCTCTGCCCGCGCGGGACTGGCAGAGCCCTGGGCGAGTCGAGTTCAGGGTGAGTAGAGCAGGGCGAGTAGAGCTCAGGGCTCGCGCCCCACACCGGGAGAGAGGGCTGCAGAACATTCGCATCCACGTTGAGAAAGAGCTAAAGCGAACATGAGTGAACCACAAGAGCTTTTCTTTGACACCCTGCTTGTCATTCACGTCGTGGCCGGAACAGCGGGGCTCACGAGCGCCCTGCTGGCTGCGTCAAACCAGAAGGGCGCTCGAAGCCACCGCCGTATTGGCACCGCTTATTTCTGGTCCATGCTGATCATGGGCACCAGTGTGATTCCGGTGACAGTTGTTCAACCCGACCCGTTTCTTCTGTCCATTGCCCTGTTTTCTCTCTACATGGCCTTCGCCGGCTACCGCAGGGGAAGGGCTAGCTATCGTTACCAACCCGTCGACCGGGTGGCAGCGGTGCTGATGGCTATTGTCGCCGCGATGATGGTCGGGTACGGCGGATTCCTTGTTACCTCGGGGGATACACTCGGTTTCGCCCTCGCTGCCTTTGGATTACTGGGACTCGGCTTTGGAATCGAAGATTCCGTGGAGGCGCGAAAGCCATTGGGACACGTCGACAAAGTCCGGATTCACCTGGCGCGAATGCTGGGCGGCACGATCGCCATCCTGACCGCTGTTCTCGTGACGCAGGGATCAGCTTTCGTGTCGGAACCAGCGGCCGAGCTCGCCCTGTGGCTCGCTCCCACAATTTTCATCACGCCCCTCATTGCCGCGTGGTCAATCCGGATTAAACACACCCGGCGGTATCGACTTCTCCCGGCTCGGTAACGCCCTGGGCCACCGCTCGCGCTAGTCTCTCCGAGGTGGTTCGCGAACGAGCAAAGGGTGGTGTGACGTGGACTGTGAGGCTTTTCTCCGCGACGCTGTGGTGAGCGACGACGTCTTCGCCCTTCGCCCCGACTATCGGGTCGACTTGGTTGCGGCCAGCGGTGTGCGGCCAGACGCCGACGGACAGGCAGTAGACCAGTTGATCGCCCGGTCAGAGGATTACGCCCGCGAAATGCTGGCAAGCACCCCGGTGGCAGAAATTCCCCATATCGCTTCCTGGAGGCAGGCGTTCAAAGCTTTTGGAGCCAAGCCTTCGGACTACCGAAACAGCGCCGAAGCACTCCTGAGGAGAGCGCCCGGCGGTCTTCCACGCATTAACCCGCTCACCGATGTGTATAACGCCTTGTCGGTGCTCCACCAGACCCCGATCGGGGGAGAGAACCTCGATGTGTACGAGGGGCCAGCGCGGTTAACCCGGGCCCGAGGCGACGAAGAGTTTGACACGGTGTCGGGTGGTGAGGGCGTCGTCGAACACCCGGCAGCTGGCGAAGTGGTCTGGCGAGACGACCGGGGAGTCACCTGTCGGAGGTGGAATTGGCGTCAGTGCACACGAACTCAATTGACCGAAAACACCGCCAATGTGCTGTTCATCATTGACACCCTCGATCCTTTGAGTGCGGAGCAGAGAAACCAGGTCGTCGACGACCTCACCGGGTGGTTGGAGCGATTGGGCGGTGAAGACATCTCCCGGCGCACACTATTACGAGAGCACACCCCGTGACGGCTGAGGGGTGGGGCGTGAGGCTGCCGGCCTGGAGTCTCGCCGTTGTGGCGATGCTGAGTATTCAATTCGGTTCAGCGCTCTCGGTCTCGCTCTTTCCCGCGGTGGGCCCCGCCGGCACGGCCTGGCTTCGACTGGCGCTTGGTGCCCTCATCCTGATCGCCCTCGTGCGCCCTTCCGTGCGGATCATCACCCGGAAAAACCTGCCGGGATTACTGGGTCTCGGTGTCGCTACGGGAATCATGACCGCCGCATTTCTCACCGCACTCGATCGCATTCCTCTAGGCACCACGGTGGCGATCGAGTTTTTGGGTCCGCTCACCGTCGCTGCGCTCTCGGGCAAGAATGCCAGAGCGGCACTCTGGCCGGCGGTCGCACTCGTGGGGGTGGTCTCCTTGACCAGGCCCTGGACGGGCACAGTCGATGTGGTCGGTGTGGGCTTTGCCCTCATCGCGGCGCTCGGTTGGGCGCTCTACATCGTCTTCACCCAGCACGTCGGCGACCAGTTCAGGGGGCTTCAAGGACTCGCCCTGTCGACCCCGGTGGCCGCACTGACGGCCACCGTTGTGGGCTTGCCCCAGGCGTGGGGCAACATCACCCTCGAGGTGCTGGCCTTTGCGGTGCTCCTGGCGGTCTTAACCCCGGTGTTTCCTTTCGCCCTGGAAATGCTTGCGCTCAAGCGAATGAATAAGCGTGCCTTCGGCACGCTGATGGCGGTGGAACCGGCTATCGCCACAGCGATCGGCCTGGTGGTGCTGTTCCAGATTCCTCAACTTTTTGATGCGCTGGGAATCGCTTTGGTGGTGCTTGCGGGAATTGCCACCCAAAGGGATGCCGTTAGACCACCGCTGTTGGATATGCCCGCTGTAGTCGACCCGAAAGAACTCTGAAGGACACGGGCCCTCTCCGCGATAAGGGCTGATGCGCCATTGAGCACTGGACGTTCACAAAGTGTTGCACTAAGTGCAAAGTGTTACACTGTGCCATGCCCACAAGTCGACCCCGGCACATGATCACCGAGACCGATCGACTCTCTTCTGCCCTCGAGGTCGCCGCCGAAGTGTGGCCAGACATCGCGGGGGAAAAAGGTCTGTTGCTTCGTCGCATTCTGGAGCGAGGTATCGACGAAGTGGAAAAGGCAGGTCAAGGACGCGTGGCCAGTCGCCGCGTCGCAATCGAGACTCTTGCCGGCAGTATGACCGGTGTGTGGCCGCCTGATTGGCGTGAGCAGTTGAGGGATGAATGGCCGGCATAGTCGTCCTCGATGCTGGTGTTCTCATCGCCCTCAGTAGTGAAAGCGACGCCCACCACGAATGGGCGATGGGAGTGTTTCTTCACACGCTGAGCCAGGAGCTGTCGATGTCAGCCCTCACCTACGCCGAGGTGATGGTCCACCCCACCACAGCGGGTAAAGCTGACGAGTTTCAACAACGCCTCGCAGGACTACACCTTCAGGTTCGCCCGTGTGATCAGAGTGATGTGGCAGACCTTGCCACCCTTCGCGTGGAAAGCGGGTTGAGGATGCCCGATGCGGTGGTACTTCACGAATCACTCACACTGGGTGCCACCCTGGCCACTACCGACAACCGCCTCAGCCGCGAAGCCAGAAAGCGTGGTGTTCTCGCGCTGAGCCCCCACTAACGAGGAAGGCGTGCCGAGTTGCGAGGTCGAGTGGTCAGCGCGGCAGTTCGCAGTCGAAAACCACATCCGAACCCACAGAAAATGCCGTCGTCGTCGGTCGCATCGCCTCGGCGAGCGTGTCCGGGGGTGAGGGCATCGTGATCCCCTGCTGACCGGCTCCGATGAGGACCGGCGCGATGGCGATGTGCAGGCGGTCAAGAAGCCCGGCGTCGATAAAGCGGGAAATGGTGAAGCCGCCACCCTCGACCAGAAGTGTGTGAAAACCTTCCCGCTGCAGGGCGGCGAGGATATCTGCGGGTTCAACTCGGCCGTCACTCGCTGCCAACCGAATGACCTCGACACCGTCTGGCCGGAGTTGATCGACTGCTTGGATCACCAGGCGACGGGTGCCATCGGGGTGAAAGATGGGGGCGTCGTTGGGCAACCGGCCGTGTGGGTCAATCACAATGCGCGCGGGGCTGGGGCCCTCACACAGTCGCACCGTCAGGCGGGGCTCGTCGTGCAGGGCAGTTTTAACCCCGACGATCACCCCATCGGATAGTGCCCGCATGCGATGGAGGTGAGCAAGCCCGTCAGGTCCCGAAATATCGCGGGCATCGTCAGCCACGGTGGCCACGCGACCATCCAAGGACTGACCAATCTGACCGACGGTGAGCGGGCCCCGATCTCGCCTGGCGAGCGGGCCATAGAGCTCCAGTGCGCGTTGTTCACCGGGGCTCCACTCGCCACCCGTCAGCTCTGCCGTGCCACCTCGCACCTCCAAAAGCCGTCGCCAGACCCGATCGGTCACATCCACCTGGTCCATCAGGAGACCACCGGCTCTGTCGCGCTCGGGGGAATGATGAGCAGGTCACCGTGGCCGGTGACGCTCTCGGTGTGGCGGGCCTGTGCCATTCGGGTCTCGCCCCAGGCCCGGGCGGACTCAGCTTTCCCCTCTGCGCCGGCCTCAGCGCCGGCCTCCGCGGGGGCCTCCGCGGCGGCCTCGGCAATCCCCGCCACGTGTGCGCGCTGTAGCTCCTCAGAGTCGGGGCCCACACGCCACGGACTCTCCGCGTGGACAACGTGAAAGCCCGCGGCTTCGAATACCTCGATGGTTCGCTGCACCGAGGTGGGCCCAAGCGCTGGGCCGAGGCCCTTATCGATGCGTTGGTGGCGATTAAACGCCTCGGTGATCCACTCATCTCGGGGATCGGCGGGGCTCCAGTGCATCTGGCCGTTATAGGACAGTGCCGCATAAAAGGGGACGGTGAGGATGGCGGCGAATCGAACCAGCCAGTCCTCCGTGACGAGGTCGAGCAGTGCCGAGGCGGTGACCAGTGTGACGCCCTCCAGTGGCAGCTGGTCCAGCCGGTCGATATCGACCAGGTGGCTACTGGAGTGTGGCCCGGCGGCCTCCGCGGCTTGCGCGAGTAGCTCCGGGTCGTTATCGACTAGTCGCCAGCTCGTGTGCGGTGGCAGTGCAGGTGCCAGCGTCCGCACGGTCGAGCCCGTCCCGCACCCCAAATCCATGACCACGGGGTCACTGCCGGCGAGGGCGAGCGCGCGCTGGAGCAAGGGTGTGTCTCTGGCGGCCCGGTCCGCGGGTTCGCGGAGGGTTAACCAATCACTGGAAAAACCCACCCCTAGAGTTCGCTTTCAAACCAGGCGCGAGCGATGTGGCTCTCGTGGAGCATAATTTTCAGCCGTTGAACGCGTCCGGCATCACCCAGTTGCCCGGAGCGGATTCGCTCGGCGAGGCCGTCGAAGATGTGTTTGCACAAAAACTCGGTCGTCGTGAACTTCCCCTCAAAACCGGGTACCTCATCGAGGTTTTTGTAGCGCAGAGGCTCCAACACCGCAGAGAGGGCTTCGGAGGCGAGGCCGATGTCGACAACAAGGCCGTGCTCGTCGATGTCTTCGGTGAAAAACGCCGCATCGACGGTGAAGGTCGCCCCGTGGAGGCCCTGGGCGGGGCCAAACACCGGGGAGGGTAACGAGTGACCGATCATGATGTGGTCTCGAACTTCCAGCGCAAACACTCGATTTCTCCTCAGGAGGTGGGGTAGGCCACTCGGTGGCACAGGGTGGCGGGGTCGTTCAAAATAGTGCCGTACTCGCCTGGCAATTGGGACAATGTGCTCTCGCCGGTAATCAACGTATCGAGAATCGGGTCGCGCAGAAGCTCTAGCGCCATCGTCAGTCGCCTGGCGTGATTCCACCGGGGGGTGCGACTCGTCGGGAGTTGACCGACTTGGGAACTCACCAGCTTCAGGCGTTTACTGTGAAAGGCTCCCCCCAAGGGCACCTCGACCAGGGCACTACCGTGCCAGCTTGCTTCGACCACGGTCGCCTCTTGTCCCGCCAGCGCGAGCGCCGTGTGCAGGCCCGCTTGGCTCGCGGACGTGTGCACGACGACGTCGCACGACTCCAGCGCATCGGCCGGGCTGGCAAAGTGGCAGCCCAGTGTGTGAGCGAGCGCGGCGCGGTCCTGATTCGTATCGACCAGTGTGACCTCAGATCCGGGTAACTTCGCGGCCAGGTACCCCACCAGGGCACCGACTACTCCCGCCCCCACAACGCCGATCCGATCGCCCGCTCCCGCATTGCTATCCCACAGGATGTTCAGCGCCGTTTCCATGTTGGCCGCGAGTACAGCCCGCTCGGCGGGAAGAGCGTCGGGAAGAGGGGTGAGCATGTGCTCGGGAAGTCGAAACGATGTTTGGTGGGGGTGGAGGGCAAAGACGAGCTGGCCAGTCCTCTCACCCTCCGCCACAGCGCCGACGGCGCTATAGCCGTATTTGACGGGGAAGGGGAAATCGCCCTCCTGTGCGGGGCCTCGCATGCGCACAAACTCACTCTCTGGCACAGCACCACCAAAGACCAGGCGCTCTGTTCCCCGACTGATACCCGAATAGAGAGTCTCGACGAGAACCCCCTCACCGAGGTCAGCCTCGCGCAATTCGGCGTGCTGCGGCCCCACGCACCACAGCGCGCTCGCCGCCACGTCGCGCTCAGTCATTTCGCCTCAAGGCCACTGTCCTAGGCTACCCACCGTGGAGAAAGAGACCAACAGCCAGCGCGTCGCGCGCTGGTGGGGGTTTTCCCGCTCGCTCGTGGTGTATCTGAACCCCTTCATCATCCGCGCCTGGCGCCGGTTCTATCGCACCCTGCTCACCCCCGGAGATGTGGTCATCGATGTGGGTGCTCATTTGGGGACCCGGGCGCGGGCGATGCGCTCGGTGGGAGCGCGGGTCATCGCCCTCGAGCCGCAGCATCCTTTCACCGCTTTCCTCCGCGCCACACTGCCGCGGGACATGGTGTTGATTAACGCCGCAGCGGGCGGCAGCGAAGCCACCGGCCAGCTGGCGGTGTCTTCTCGCCACCCCACCGTGTCATCGCTGCGCACCGATTTTGTGGCCGATGCGGCGAGCGTGGCCGGCTTTGAGCAGGTGAGCTGGAATGACAGCCAAGAAGTCGCCGTGGTCACCCTCGACAGCGTGATCGCCGAGCACGGCACACCCCGCTACATCAAAATCGACGTCGAGGGGTTTGAAGAGGAAGTACTCGCCGGCCTCTCAACGCCCATCGAGCTGATTTCGGTGGAATTTCTCCCCGGCTTTCCCCAGCTCAGCCTCGTCCTGGTCGACCGATTAATGGAACTCGGCGACTACCGATTCAACCCCGTCATCGGCGAGACGGGGCAGTTTGCCTGGGCCGAGTGGAAAAGCGCCGAGGCCACAAAAGAGTGGTTGCACTCGTTGCCGCCAGAGAGTGGCTCCGGGGATCTCTTCGCCAGGAACCAGGCGCCCTAGCCTGTGCCCTCGCCTGCGCCCTCGTTGGCGGCGGTGTCTCGAAGGTGACCGGCGAAGTCAGCGAACAACTCGGGTGTGGCGGCAATGACCGACCCGGTGTCTTCGGGCCGCTCGTGCTGATGCCAGCCCTCCACCACAACTCCGGCCTCTCGCATGATGACCAGTCCCGCGGCGATGTCCCAGGGCTGTAGCGCGCGCTCCCAAAAACCATCCAGTCGACCCGCGGCGACGTAGGCCAGGTCGAGTGCGGCGGCCCCCATCCGCCGCACCCCCGCACAGTGGGGCAGTAGTCGGCTGATATCGGCGGCGTGGTCGTCGATGTGAGCCATCTGACCGAAGGGAATCCCCGTTCCCCACAACGCCTGGTCGAGCTGTGGGGTGTCCGAATGCCTGATCGCGACACCATTAAGAGTCGCCCCGTGACCGACTGCGGCGACGAAGGTTTCGTTCTTCACCGGATCGTGGACGACTCCCAGTTGGTGCTCGCCGTCGACGTCGAGGGCGACCGACACCGCCCAGTGGGCAATACCGCGGAGAAAATTAGTGGTGCCATCGAGGGGGTCAACAATCCACCTCCGTCCCCCAGCGCGGGCGCGGTGGCCACTGGCGTGGTCGCCTTCTTCACCGAGCCAACCGTCTGAGGGTCGCTGGCGGAGAAGGACCCCTTTGAGGTGGGCCTCTGCGGCGAGATCGGCATCGCTGACAAAGTCCCCGGAGCGCTTTGTCGACACGGTGAGCTCCCCGCGCGCCCTCCAGTGACCCAGTAACAACTCGCCCGCTTCGCGGGCGGCCGATTCGGCTAACGCCAGGTCGTCTGTGAAGGCGTGCCCTGGTGCACTGGTCGGATTGCTCACCACCCCATTCTCTCGCGCTGGGCCTCATCCAACACTCCGGCGATGATCCGGGCAGTATCCGACCAGCGGGGAAGGGCCAACCCCGCCTGGTGGGAGGCGGTGGCCATCGCCCGTCGTTGGTCTTCGTCGGTCAACACCCGGCGCAGGGCTGCCGAAAATGCTTCTGGGTCATCCGCGGGGACGAGTATGCCGGCCCCGGGCGCCACCGTGTCGGGTACTGCGCCGACCGCGCAGCTGACGATGGGCAAACCGAAGGCCATCGCCTCGTCAAAGACCATGCCGTAGCCCTCGAAGCGGGTGGCGAGGGCGAACACACTGGCGCGGGAGTAGAGCTCGTGGAGCTCTGTCGTGCTGAGTCCGCCCTCCACCCGCACGCGCTGAGCGAGACCCAGCTCCTCTATTAGCCGGTGTAGCGCGAGGCTGTGGGCCTCGTCGCGTGCCGATCCGGCAATTACCGCCTGCCACGGCAGCGAGGTGATCTCACCCAGGGCCCGGAGTAGGACATCGTGGCCTTTTCTCGGCGACTGGCTCCCGACGGAGACAATGAGCGGAGGACTACCAGGCAGTGTTTCGTAGTGAGGCCGATCCGTACCGGGTCTCGCGACCGTGATCTGACTGGTGGGCACCGCGTACTCATCGACCAGCACTTTCGCCGTTGCCGCACTGGTGGTGATCACCCGCGCGCAGCGGGCGAGGTTTTCTCGTTCGATGCGAAAAAGCTCATCGCGGCGAGCATCATCCAGGTGTCCCTCGAGGGCCAAGGGGTGGTGGATGAGGGCGACCACTGGGGTGTTGGTCACCGCGAGCGCGGCGGCGAACGGGGCGGGCTCCAAAGCCCCCAACGCTAAGCCGTCGATTAAGACAACCCGGAGGTCATCGATGGCGGATAGTTGCGCAATCGCTTCGGCAGTGTCGTGTGCGCTGGGGTGGGGAAATGATGAGCCCCACTCCAGGTGGGTCACGCCGACGCCTCGTTCTCGAAGCTCGTGGATCACCCGGCGGTCATAGACATAACCGCCCGTTGGGGTATCGAGATCACCCGGAATGGCGAACACGATGTGCTGCGCGGTGCTGGGTGTCGAAGCGGGGGGAGTCATCTCTTCACCTGATGGGCGCTGGGGCGAAGAAACCAGAGACCGGGGAGGGCAATGATGATCAGCACCACACCGAAGGCGACACTGGTGGCAAGCCCCTCGGTGGCGCTTAAGCCCGCCAGCGGAAAGGTCACCACGGCAGCCCCTTCTCGAAGCCCCCATCCACTCACCGTGATCGGGATCAGCATGGTGAAGAGGATGAGCGGGACGATGGCCATGGCCACGCCAAATGGCAGATCGATGCCGAGTGCTCTCGCGCACCACACGACTCCGGCGATATTGGTCAGTGCCGTCGCGAGGCCGAGGGCCAGCTGGGCTCCCCACACATTGCGCGCGGTAAGGGCGTGTCGTGCGGTCTCACCGAGTGCGATGAGAAAGTCCCTCGCGCGCGGGGGGAGAAGACGCGCGGAGGCGGCGAGGAGGAAGGGCAACAAGACGGCCAGGGCCAACAGTCCCGCCACACTCCAGGCGAGCCAGCCCGGCCAGGAGAGGCCACCGGGGACGCTCAGGGTGACGCTAAAGGCCACCGCCAGTACCAGCAGCAGGCCCAGTTGTCCTGCGAGGCGCTCGAGCACAACGGCCTGCCCGGAGGCCAGCAGGCCGGCCTGGCTTTTGGCCCGAACGGCCCGGCCGGCGTCGCCTAGAACCCCACCGGGCAGGCTCTGATTGATGATTTGGGAGAGGTAATACTCCTTGATTGCGGTCCTGGCGGAGAGCGTAATTCCCAATTGGGCGGCGGTAATGCGCCAGCGAAGAGCAGAGAGGACAATTTGGAGGCTGAGGGTGAACACCGCGGCGAGAGCCCAGCCGATGTGGGCATCGGCGAGGAGTCGGAGGGCTTCACCGCCATCGACAACGCGCCAGACGAGGGCGAGAAGACCCAGTGCCACGGCGACCTGGGCCACGAAAAGAATGCCCCGGCGGCGACTGGTGTCCATCACTCCATCTTGACCTACCGCCGCGGCCGCAGGTCTTATGGTCGTCGGCGCCACAACCACAGCACGTCTCGGCCAAACGACCAGAGCAGGGCGGCACCGACAGTCAACACCAATGCTGTGCTGAAGATGCCGAGTAATCCGGGCACCTGCAGGGCGATCAGCGCAATGACCTGAACCACACAGATCACTTTGCGCGTCATGCTCTCCGGTAGGGACGCGGCCAGCCACGGCAAGAGCCACGACGCGGCGACAAAGACATAGCGGGGGAGGACGAGCAAGAAGACCACCGGTCCGATGGTTCCCGCGACGAGCGCGCTCGCCGCGAGGATCACCGTGAATGCCGAGTCGACCTCCATATCGAGGGTCTCACCGAAGCGAGAGACCCGATCATTTCGCCTGGCCAACCAGCCGTCGAAGCCATCCAGAGCCAGCGCCACACTGGCCACCGCCACCACCAGCCACGGGTGTACCGGTCCAAAAAGAGCGGCCAGAAGGCTGATGATCAGCGCCATCCGCCCGAGCGTGACCAGGTTGCCTGCCCCCAGTGTGGGGTGGGGAAATCCTCGGCGAAACAACCACAGCGCAAAGCCTGCTGACGCTGCGTACCCGACGCCAGAGACGATGAAGGTCGCTGGCTGCACACCTCCCAGTAGGGCAGCCGACGCGAACGTGACGACGCTGCCGGCGAGAAGCCAAAGGGCCAGTTGGGCCACCGGTGAGAGCTTTGTGGGAGGAAGTGCTACTCGGGGTGCAGTTTCCGAGTCGGCGAAGTAGGTCACCATCGTCGCAGTGTAATTCACCAAATTTTTCCTGCCTGACTGAATGCTCACTGGTGCCCTTATGGATGCTCACTGCCAGGTGGTAGGGGAAAGCCAGGTGGTGAGGTGAATGTGCGCGGGCTCATCGGGCAGGTTGTTACTCCGTCGCACTATTCCACTGAGCGTCGGTCAGTTCCTTGCCACGTCTGTAGGACTGCCCCAGGGTGTCTCGGTGAGGGCGTCTCGGTGACGGGCCTGCCAGAGGCAGGCAGTGTGGTTGTCGAGGGCCCCGACTGGGTGATCAATGTCAGCGCCGACCGGGACGAGGGTGTGCTGGAAACCGACGAGGGCCAAGTCGTCGTTCGTCCTGACGCAGTCGTCGGTGGGGACAACCGCCGGTAGTGGGTTTATGGCGGGGACACTGGCCAGGGTGTGGTTGTTTTCTGAGCCGGCGTTGATGGCAACAGTCACAACGTGAGGCCTAAATGGCTGGGTGTGAGGGCTAAGCACAACGAAGGGCGTGCAAGTATCCTGAAAGGGTGAAAATGACTGACGAGGACAGAGACTTCGCTGTGGAGGCTGGTCGGCGACTCGAGCAGGCCTTCGCTCTGTGTGCGTTCGCTTCTCAACTCGCGGGTAAGGCCGTCCAGTGACCACTTTCGATCCTGCTCGGATTTTTGAGACGCTCGATCGACATGGGGTGGACTACCTCACCATCGGCGCCTGGGCTGTCATCGCTCACGGATACGTCCGTGCAACGGCTGATATCGACTTCATCGCACGCCTTGACCGAGAGAATATGGTTCGCTTGGCGGCAGCTCTCTCGGAGCTAAACGCCCGACTACGCGGTGTTGATGCTGAGAAGCTCGGCATCGACCCCACCAACCCACAGACTCTAGAAAACGGGGCATCTTTCACGATGGACACTGATGCGGGTCCTCTCGATTTCCTCAATGACGTTCCTGGGGCGGTCGAATACGACCAGATGCGCTCTCGGGCGCGCCAGGCGGATGCCGGGGGAGTGTCGGTATGGGTTGTTGGCTACGACGATCTCATTCGCATGAAGGAGGCCTCTGGGCGGGAACAAGACCTTCTCGACATCCATCAGCTGGGTGAAAAGCGATTGTCACCTGATAACTGATTGAGGTCCGTGGTGTCGCAGACCGGGCGCCGAGCTGTCTCGCTGTTCGAGGCGCCGACCGAGTTCTTCCAGGGCGGCCACAATCTTTTCCCGAGTAAAGCCCTCCGGCATCACACAGAGTCCAATTCGGCTGGATCAACGTAGACGTGTCGAATCGCATAATCGGCGGGGGAGGCTTCAAATGCGATTGCTCTAAGACCCAGGGTCTCTGTAGGAAACCATGGCCTCTCGAGAAAACGCCAGTCGTCAGTTGTCCACAGGGGGATGGGCATACCGGCTCGCCTCGCCTCTCTGGCCGCCACACCGGCGAGTAGAGCGTCCCATCGAGTATCACCGGTGCTCGGGGGGTCGCGCAGAAACAATCTCTGATCGTGTGGTTGGGTCAGCGACCGGAAGTCGCTGATTGCCTGTGCCACGAGGCGCAGGCGCGTGCTGAGCGGCTCGGATCGGCAACCCAAACCTTCGCAGATGCTCTGGGCGCAGGATTGCATGGTCTCGAGAGGCCGAGTGTCGTAGTCAGATGTGTAGCCCTGCAGACGTGAGTAACACGCGGGCGATTGCGGCCGGAAAATCCAGGATTTACCCGCCTGTACACTGAGGAGGCAAGGTTTTGCCCTCGTAGCTCAGCGGATAGAGCAGAAGACTTCTAATCTTTTGGCCGCAGGTTCGATTCCTGCCGAGGGCGCCAGTAGGGGTGAGGATGCGTCTGCGTCGCGCATGTGCTGTAGCGATAAAGCCTAAACGGGGGCATTGTCGAGGGCGGCGAGATCCTCTGGGGTGAGCTGAACGCGCTGCAAGAGCGGCGTGACCTGATCGATGTGACTGGCGCTGGCAATGGGGGCGCTCACTCCCGGTTGCTGGCGCAACCACTCGAGGGCCACGGACGCCGGTTCGACACCGTGGCGGTGGGCGACAGCGTGGAGTCGATCGAGCGTGTCGAAGTTTCTGGCAGAAAAGTAGGTGTCGGTCACGCGTTGGACACGGGGGCTCTCGGGCTGTGATTGCCTGCTGTATTTTCCGGTGAGGAAACCACTGGCGAGGGAAAAGTAGGGCAGTCCCGCGAGCTGGTGGGATTCGACGTAGTCGGCCATGCCGGCTTCGTACTCGTCACGGTAGACGAGGTTGTAGTGATTTTGCACGGCGATATAGCCCGGGATGGCGAGGCGACGAGAAATGGCGTGGGCTTCCTGGAGCCTCTCTGGGCTGTAGTTCGACGCGGCGATGTAGGAGACTTTGCCCTGGTCGATCAGTTCGCTAAACGCTCCCAGAGTGTCCTCGAGGGGAACCGTCTGGTCATCGAAGTGCGCGTAGTAGAGGTCGATGGTGTCGATGCCGAGGCGGGCCAAGGATTCGTCTGCTGCCAGTCGGATGTTTTCGGGGCTGAGTCCCGGACGACTGGTCATTTTGCCCACTTTGGTGGCGATCACGACCTCGTCGCGGGCGATACGGGAGTCTCGAAGCCACTGGCCCAACATGAGCTCGGATTCGCCGCCGCGGTTTCCGGGGTGCCACTGGACATACATGTCCGCGGAATCAAAAAAGTTGACCCCCTGGGCAAAGAGGTGGTCCAACAGCGCGTTGGCAGCGCGTTGTTCGTGAATAGACCAGCCAAAGACGTTGGCCCCGAAACACAGCGACGACACCTCGAGGGCGGTGCCGGGCAGGGTGATTCGACTGCTCATCGTCGTGTCGAAGTGGCCCTAGAGCGAGGTGTCGGAGGGGGAACCCTCGGCCGACGCACCCGGGGCCTTCTTGGCCGGGTCTTGTTGGGCAGAATCTTTTGTGGCAGAGCCTTTCTCAGCAGATCCTTTTTCCGCAGATCCTTTCTCAGCAGAGCCTTTTTTGGTCGGGGAATCGGATTCTGCGTTCGGTGTGCTCCCGTTCTTCTGCGCCGGGAGTACTCGCTCGATTAGGGGAATCACGATGGCCCCCGCCACGAGGTGCATACCCGAGAGCCACAAGAATGTGGAGGCGACACCGAGCGAGGCGAACGCGGTGGGAACAAGGCTGAGTGAGAGGCCCACCAGGGTGACAAAGCGCCACGTGTATTTGGGGGTCTTTGTGGCCAGGGCGATAGCCGCCACGATGACACCACCGACGATGGCTTGAAAGACCGTGAATACGGCGGGCAACATCGCGGGGACGGCCATGCTGGGCTCTCCGCCGACACCATCAGGGTCCACCACGAAGGCTTCACCGAAGAGTTCGGCTGCCACGAGGAAAATCACCGAGTTGAGGGCGGCGGCAATGAGAGTGCCGATGACTAGTGGGGTGAAGATCGCTTTCACGAGGGGCCGTCCTTTGGCTGTGAGGGGCTTTCGGGGTTGTGTTCTTTGTCGTATTCGTCGTGTAACCACTCTGGCAGAACAATGGGGCCGGTTTCTATGGCCAAGTCGGCGTAGACGGGTACGGCTTCTCGACGCGCGGTTTGTGCGACGGAAATTCCGATGACGACCAGGATCGCTCCTGCCAGCTGCGCGGTATTGAGCGTCTCATTGAGCCACAACCATGCGACCAGGAAGGCGAAGGCCACTTCGCTGGTGGTCGCAATGCCGGCGGGCGTGGCCGAGAGTAGTCGAATGGACTCGAGGCTCATCAGGTAGGTAATGAAGGACCCCATCACGACGTTCCAGACCAGCAGTCCCCACATCGGTGCCGAGAATCCGGATAGGTTGCCCGATAGTGACACAGACTCGAAAAGCAGTGCGGGGTCGATGTTCCACCACCCGGAGAAAAACGCCCAAAACACGCTTCCGATCGTCATCACCCAAAACATCAGCGCAAGCGGGGAGATCGTTTCGAGCTGGCGCTCGCCGACCAGGAGGTAGATGGTCAAACCGAGTGCGGAGACTAACCCGGCGAGAACTCCGAAGACATTGAGATTCGCGGCCCAAATTTGCGCGACGAGGATAAGACCCCCGATCACTAAACCGATCGCCACCCAAATGCGGGTGCGCACACGCTCCTTAAAGACGACCAGGGCAAAGACGGCGACGAATGGGACCGCGAGATATTCCAACAACAGTGCGATGCCCACCGGGAGGAGTAACACGGCTGTCGCGTAGGCGGCCTGGAGCACCGCCACGCCAAAAATGCCCATCGCGAGGATCGGCACCCACTGGTTGGGTAGCACGCGAAAGGAACGCCGGTCGAGGATAAGTAGCACCAGTCCCGCGATTAATGCGGAGCCGAGGACGCGTAATTGGGTCACTTGGAGCGCGGTGAAACCGGCTTCCATCATCACTTTGGTGACACTTCCGTTCGCGCCAAAAAGGAAGGCCGCCGTGAAGGCGTAGAGGTAACCCACGGGTTATCGAATCACGCCACTACGCAGGTTCACACCCACCAGCATGACACACCGCGGGAAGCCCCCTCGCGCACGAGTCGATTCGACCTTTCGGCGTTTTGGCAGGGGAGTTTTGTATCCTTACATTATGAGAACTTACGTGCTCGCCGGCGGCTGTTTTTGGTGTCTTGACGCGGCTTACCGGGTTCTCCGGGGTGTTCACGAAGTGATCTCTGGTTACACCGGGGGAGAGTCGGATACCCCCACATACGAGTCGGTGTGTACCGGCCAAACCGGCCACGCTGAGGCGGTCGCGGTGTCGTTTGACCCAGAGGTCATCCCCTCCGACGTGATTTTGGACGTTTTTTTCACCATCCACGACCCGCGCCAGCTCAATCGCCAGGGAGCCGATGTCGGTACCCAGTACCGCTCGGCGATGTTTTACCACGACGAGGAAGAGCGGGCGCTGTTTGAATCAGCTCGGGAGCGCGCTGCCGACATGTGGGAGGGCGATGTGGTCACCGAGGTCTCCCCGCTGGGGCCGTTTTACCAGGCCGAGGACTACCACCAAGACTTTTTTGCGAAAAACCCCACCCAGGGCTACTGCTTGGCGGTGGCGGCCCCCAAGGTGAAGAAGGTGCGCCAAAGCTTCGAGGAATACCTCCAGCGCTAAGCCTTGTAGACCCATCTGTCCACACGGTGGGCGGGCTCAGTTAATCTCCCCCTTCCCGGGAGGAGATGAGTACTCCCGCGCGGCTGCTGTCACGGTAGGCCTGCCCACACGGGCGCTACACCGACAGAGACAGGAGACACCAATGAGCACAATGAGCACCGCAGGAGTTGTGGCCACCACGCCGCGTCACGTCACCACCGCCGAAGGTCTCGCCATCACCAGCTTTCGATTGGCGGCCAACCGTCGGCGCTTTGATTCGACAGAAAACAAATGGGTGGATGTCGAGACCAACTGGTTCACGGTGGTGGCTTTTCGACAGCTGGCTCACAACGCCCAGCACAGTATTCACAAGGGCGACCGGGTGGTCGTCGCCGGCAGGCTTCGGGTGCGCGAATGGGAAAACGACAGTTCCCAGGGAACCGCAGTGGAAATCGAAGCGGATTCTCTCGGCCACGATTTACTCTGGGGAACGACCGAATACTCCAAGAACACCCGGCCCGCAGACGATCGCGAGGACGAGGACTCCCTCGAGCGGGTGTGATCGCCCGCTCGAGGGGAAAGGCTCACTCTAGACTGAGGTTTTTGGCTACGGAGAGGACGAGCAGGGTGCACAGTGTCGCAGGGGTTCTCGCGGCCAGTGGGATTCTGCTCGTCCTCTCCGGCTGCGTCGGTGGCGACCAGCCAGCAGGAATCGAGACCGAGGGGGCCGGCGCGACCAACGTCGAGACCGACCAGAGTGACCCCGCGACACCCGGCGGTGTGGCCGCAGAAGGCGAAGAGGTCGCCGAGTTCTACCCCGAACTCTCCGCCGCGGCCAACCTGTCATATTTTGAGTACACGCTGTCTCGCAGCGGGGCCGGAGCCGGCCCAGTGCCCGCCACAGAGTTAGTCGATGCCCTCATCGACGCGGGTTTTGAGACCGGCGACATTGAGGTGACTCCGGAAAACTCACAAATTGCGCTGCCCGCCGACTCGGTGGCGTTGGCGGTGGTCTTCGACGGCGAGTGCCTAGTGGGTCAGTACACCGACGAGTGGTTGGCCGTGGAGGTCCTCCCAATCCTCCCCGATGGAACCTGTCTTGTGCTCCAGCCTGAAACTCTAGACTGATACCTATGGCCGAATTCGTTTACACCATGATCAAAGCCCGTAAAACGGTGGGAGACAAGGTCATCCTCGACGATGTCACCATGTCGTTCTACCCCGGAGCGAAGATTGGCATGGTGGGCCCCAACGGGGCCGGTAAATCGACGATTCTCAAAATCATGGCGGGCCTCGATGAGCCCAGCAACGGCGACGCCACCCTGAGTCCCGGCTACAGCGTCGGCATCTTGATGCAAGAGCCCGAACTGGATGAAGCCAAGACGGTGATCGAAAACGTCCGAGACGGCGTTCGGGAGATCTACTCCAAAGTGGAGCGGTTTAACGAGATTTCTGCCGAAATGGCCAACCCGGATGCCGATTTTGACGCGTTGATGGCTGAAATGGGCACGCTGCAGGAAGCCATCGACGCGGCCGATGCCTGGGACCTCGACTCGCAGTTGGAGCAGGCGCTAGACGCCCTTCGCTGCCCGCCCTCCGATGAGCCCGTGACCCACCTCTCCGGTGGTGAAAAACGTCGCGTGGCGCTGTGCAAGCTGTTGCTGGAAAAACCTGACCTCTTGCTTCTCGATGAGCCCACGAACCACCTCGATGCCGAGAGCGTGCTGTGGTTGGAGCAGCACCTGTCGAAGTATCACGGTGCGGTGATTGCCATTACACACGACCGCTACTTCTTAGATCACGTGGCCCAGTGGATCGCCGAGGTCGACCGCGGACGCCTCTACCCCTACGAGGGTAACTACACGACGTATTTGGAAAAGAAAGCCGAGCGTCTCCAGGTCCAGGGCAAAAAAGATCAGAAACTCGCGAAGCGCCTGGCTGAAGAACTCGACTGGGTGCGCAGTAACCAGAAGGGCCGCCAGGCAAAGTCCAAAGCGCGACTCACCCGCTACGAAGAAATGGCGGACGAAGCAGAGCGCACCAAAAAGCTCGACTTCGAGGAAATTCAGATACCGCCGGGTCCGCGTCTCGGGTCCATGGTCTTGGAAGCGACCGACCTGGAAAAGGGCTTTGGCGATCGGGTGCTCATCGATGGACTGAGCTTTAGCCTTCCCCGGAACGGGATTGTCGGAATTATTGGACCCAACGGTGTCGGTAAGTCCACGCTGTTTAAAACCATCGTGGGACTAGAGCCCCTCGATGGCGGTGAACTCAACATCGGCGACAGCGTCAAAATCAGCTACGTCGATCAGGGTCGCTCGGGCATTGACCCCAATAAGAGCCTGTGGGAAGTGGTCTCTGAAGGTCTCGACATCATTCAGGTCGGAAATGTGGAAATCCCGTCTCGCGCCTACGTCTCCAGTTTTGGGTTCAAAGGCCCCGACCAGCAGAAAAAAGCGGGAGTGCTCTCCGGCGGCGAGCGAAACCGTCTGAACTTGGCGCTTACCCTCAAACAGGGGGGCAACCTGCTGCTGCTCGATGAGCCGACCAACGACCTCGATGTGGAGACCCTCTCCAGCCTAGAAAACGCCCTCCTGGAGTTTCCCGGCTGTGCCGTGGTCATCACCCACGACCGGTGGTTTCTCGACCGCGTCGCCACCCACATCCTCGCCTACGAGGGCACTGAAGAAAACCCGTCGAGCTGGTACTGGTTCGAAGGAAACTTCGAAGCCTACGAAGAGAACAAAATTGAGCGCTTGGGGCCCGAAGCCGCCACACCACACCGCTCGACCTACCGCAAACTCACCCGCGACTAACTCGAGCCACACCCCGTGGTCTAAGCCACGGGGGAGAGGTACCAGATGAGCACGACCCTCACCCTGACATCCACCACAGTGGCCCGCGACATCCAGAGTTTCCTCGGTCGCGCCCGAAGAATTATTGACGGGAACACCAGAATCGTCGCCGGCGATGGCTACGCCCAGTGCTATGTGGGCGTGTTGATGCCCCGAGGCCTACTCGATCAGACCCCGACGGTGTTGGGCTTGCGGGTCGCCGAAATCCCCGCCGACCAGCACTTTGACCACGTGGTTCCCATCGAGTCGATGGTCCACCGAATCGAACAGGCGATCGCTCACGCCGAATCTCGACAGGGCGCCACACAGACGGGTCACACCCCTGTCGAGGTGGAGCTTCCCACCGCAGCGCCCTCTATCCAATGGCCGGCGATGACCCCACCCAGAGAGGGGTGGAAGCGGCGCATGGGCATTACCTCGTCGCTGCTGAAGGACGTGGCGAAAAAAGGAATTGAGGCGATATCCGAAGCAATACCCGATTCGGTGGGCGAATCGGTATTGCAGAAGGTGCGCTCTGAAGTGTGGGGACAACCCATTCCCCACAAAAAGTCCATCCCCTGGGCGGCCGGCTTCGCCGCCGACGCCCTGGGGTTGTTGGAACAGCGCTCGCTCGCCGTCCACACGTCGGGTTACTGGGTGCGCCTGAGCTCCCACCACGGGTACGTCCTCGTCAAAGCCAAGAGTGAACCCGAAGAACTCGGTGAACCAGACCCCAACGACTAATCCTCGAAGGTGTTGACCATACTGAGCGCCGCCCGCTCCAAATAGTCCCAGAGTGTGGCGCGGTGGAGCGGGGAGAGCTCCAACTCATCGACCGCGACTTCCATGTGGGCTAACCACCGCCGCTTCGCCTCGGGGTTGACTTTAAAGGGCTGGTGGCGCATTCGAAGTCGCGGGTGGCCACGCTGCTCTGAATACGTCGTGGGTCCGCCCCAATACTGTTCCAGGAAGGATCGAAGTCGCCAGATGGCTCCCTCGATATCCTCCGGGGGATACATCGGCGAGAGCACCGGGTCGCTGGTGACCCCCTCGTAAAAGCGGCGGACCAGTGTGTCAAAGGTGGCATGACCCCCGACCTGTTCATAAAACGATGGGGCAACCTCGCCCGAATCGTCACTCACCGCGTCACTCATCGCCTCACTCCGGATTCTCGGCTGCTTTGGAAGCGGCGGGCTTGGTAGCGCTACGGACGCCTTGAATGCCGTCGAGAACCATACGATTGAGCGGGGGAAGGTCGATACCCTCGCGGTCGAGGGCTTTCTTGATCCAGGCGTGCAGCGCGCGTTTCGCGGCCCACTGTTCGCCTCCTCGAACCTTGACCACCATGCGGACCACCAGCGCTTCGGCGGAAATGGACTCGATGCCCCAAATTTCTGGCTCCGCGAGGACTTTTCGGCGCCAGTCGGCGTGCTGGCTAAACGCCGTCGCCGTCTCAAATAGCCGGTCTTGGACTTCAGAGACATCCGATTCGTAGGGGATAGGGATATCGACCACCACTCGCGCCCAGTCTTGGCTGTAGTTACCGACGCGAATAATTTCGCCGTTTCTGACAAACCACAGGGTCCCATCGACGTCCCGAATTTCTGTGACCCGAACCCCTAAGCGCTCCACCACTCCGGAGACTTCACCGACATTGACCACGTCGCCCACACCCAACTGGTCTTCAAACACCATAAACAGGCCGTTGAGGACATCACGCACCAGCGACTGGGCACCGAAACCAATCGCCGCGCCCACAATTCCGGCACTGGCGATCAGGGGTGTTACCGAGACTCCCGCCTCGGCCAACACCATTAAGACGACCACGATGCCGACGAGCCACCCGGCGAAAGAGTTCAGCACCGACCCGAGGGTCCTGGTGCGTTGCACCTGGCGCATCGCCTCCACCGGGCTCATCGTGAGGGCTTGGGTGTCTTCGACCCCGTGGCGTTTTTTCACATCGGTGACCACGCGGTTCACGATGCGACTGATGGCAATCCGCAGCAACACCAGGGCGATGGCGCCACCGATGAGGGTGAAGACAATTTGCGCAATCCGCTCGTTATCGCCAAAAAAGTCGACTACAACACTCCACCACTGAGGTTCTTCATCATCCATGGCCCCATGCTAACGGCGCCACGCCAGCACGGGTTCAGGCCGCGGAGAGATCGCGTTGCTGGGCCTTACGGGCCCTGATCACACCGGCCAGGTTCTCTTCGACCATTCGGCGAAGAGCGGCGGGGCCCTCGTGTTCGTTGAGCCATTTCACGCAGGCGTCTTCCAAAGCCGCCGAGGCCAGCGGGCTCGGGAACAGCCCCTCGACCAGGTATTCGGCCATTTTGTAGCTGCGGGATTCCCAGATGGTGTCCAACGCATCGAAATAGGTCGTCACCAGGTCGGCCAACACCGAGGGGTCACCGACGTGGGTGTAGCCAAGCGTCGCGGCGCGCACCAGGGCGTTGGGCACCGTGTCATCGGTGATCAGCCTGTGGAAGGTGTCAGCTTTTGCCTCTGCGCTCGGAATCATGGCGTGGAGGCGCGCGGCGGCCTGGTGCCCGTTGGACGTGTTGTCACCATCGCGCTGCGCTTCGATATCGTCCGCACCCGCTTCGCCGAGTAGCACCAACCCACCGAGCACGTCCCAGTGCAGGTCGGTGTCGAGAGGTCGCTCGGGCAGCACGGTCGATCCCGATCGAAGGGCGCGGAGAATGTCGGCGTGCTCCGCGCTGGTGGCCATCTGGGCGAAGGCCTTCAGGAACTGGAACTGGTTATCACTGCCCGGTGTCGCGGCGAGGGTCATTTCCCAGAGCCGGTCGGCCACCTCACGCTGAGCCCCCGACACCGTCGCCGGATCGGCATACACCGTGCTGACGATTCGCAACTGTCCGAGGACGGTGCGAATCGTGGTGCTTTCGGTTTCGGTCTCGATGTTGGCCAGAATCAACCGGCGGAAGTCCCGGGCGGCCATTTCGCCATCGCGGGTGGCATCCCAGGTCGCGGACCACACCAGGGAGCGCGCCAGTGGAGACGAAATGCTGCTCAAATTCTCTCGAGCGAACGATTCAGAGTCCTGATCGAGACGGATTTTGGCGTAGGCGAGGTCGTCATCGTTGATGATAATCATGTCGCCGCGCGGGACACCGATGAGTTCTGGAATGTCCGTGCGCGCTCCGTCGACGTCGCACTCGATGCGGTGGACCCGCTCCACCGCATGTGCGGTATCCGAGTAGATACCGATTGCCAGGCGGTGCGGGCGCAGAGTGGGCCAGTCCTCCGGGGCGCTCTGGATAATCGCGAACGACGTGATGAGTCCCTCAGCATCGACGCTCAGTTCGGGACGAAGAGTGTTCACTCCGGCAGTTTCCAACCACTTTTTGGACCAGCTGGAGAGTTCGCGACCACTAGTCACTTCGAGTTCTGCCAACAGGTCGCGTAGTTCGGTGTTGAGCCAGGCGTGTTTCTGGAAATAGTTCGAGACACCCTGGAAGAAGGCGTCTCGTCCGACCCAGGCGGCGAGCTGTTTCAGCACGGAGCCGCCTTTGGCGTAGGTGATTCCGTCGAAGTTCACTTGGACGTCTTCTAAGTCGTTGATGGTGGCGACGATGGGGTGGGTGGAGGGCAGTTGATCCTGTCGGTAAGCCCAATTTTTTTCCATCGCTTGGAATGTTGTCCACGCCTCCGTCCACTCGGTCGCCTCCGCAGTGGCAATGGTGGAGGCCCACTCGGCAAATGACTCATTGAGCCACAGGTCATTCCACCAGCGCATGGTGACCAGGTCACCAAACCACATGTGGGCGAGCTCGTGGAGGACGGTGACGACGCGGCGCTCGCGCATCGCATCCGATACATCACCCCGAAAGACGTAGTTTTCGGTAAAGGTCACCGCACCGGCGTTTTCCATTGCCCCCGCGTTGAACTCCGGCACGAACAGCTGGTCGTACTTGTCGAATGGATACGGGTAAGAGAACTTTTCTTCGAAGTAGGCGAAGCCTTTTTTCGTGATGTCGAAGAGGTAGTCCGCGTCGAGGTAGGCAAACAGCGACTGGCGGGCATAAATCCCCAGCGGGACGACCTTGCCGTTTGCGCTCGTGAGTTCATCGCGGACCACCTGGTACGGGCCGGCAATGAGGGCGGTGATGTAACTGGATATTCTCGGGGTGGGCGAGAACGAAAACACCAGCGAATCGTCGTGTTCGAGCGCTGAGGGTGTCGCCTGATTGCTCACGACCGTCCAGCCGAGTGGTGTGTGCACCCGGAATTCAAAAGTGGCTTTGAGGTCGGGCTGTTCAAAGACGGGAAAGACACGCCTCGAATCGGGGACCTCAAATTGGCTGTACAGGTACACCTCAGCGTCGACCGGGTCGACAAATTTGTGTAGCCCCTCGCCGGTGTTGGTGTAAGAAAAGTCCGCGTCGATAAACAGTTCATTTTCGTGGTCCAGGCCCTCGAGGGCGATCCGGGAGCCGTCAAAGACTTCGTCGACAGCCAATTCACGACCGTTGAGGCTCACTGCGTGAACCGAATGTGCGAGCGCGTCGATGAAGGTGGAACGCCCAGACGTCGCCAGAAAACGGATTGTGGCTCGTGTGCGGAAAGTATCCGAGGAGTGCGCCTGGGAGAGATCGATATCCAGCACGTAGGACCGAGTAGTCAGGTCCCTGGCGCGAGATTTTGCCTCTTTGCGGGTCAGGTTCTCTCCGGGCAATTCGCTCTCCTCACACTGTCATCGGTCACACAGTCAACCAAACCATTTTGCGGCCCTTCGACCAGCGCGGCAGTACCGAGCCGGGCCGAGCCGGACCGAACCCACGGGGAGAACCCGCAGCCTACTTCTTGTCGCGGGATTCCTCGAGGGGAACTTCAACGGCGTCGAGTACTTCTTCAGACTCGTCGGGAGTGCTCGACTCCGAGGGAGCTTGAGGGGAAATCGGCTTCATGTCTTCCAAGTTTGGCGGCTGAAGGCTGGTGATTTCGAGATCGACCTCGCTGGCAGCACTGCGCATCTTCTGCACGTACTCATCGAGCATCGCCTGCTGACGACGCAGGTCGCTCATGTGACTCTCGGCATCGCTGACCATCGAATTGACCAGATCTTCGGTGTCGCGGGCAATACCGCGCGAACGGGACACGGTTTCGGAGATGAGGCGCTCGGCGTAGTTTCGCGCCTCCTTGGTGAGGTCATCAGCGCGAAGCTGCGACGCTTTGAGAACCTGGTCTGCTTCTTGGCCGAGATCGGTGGCCCGCTTGGCCGCGTTTTGCACGTGCAGGTCTGCCTGCTGGTAGGCCTTCTGCGCGTATTCGTCGGCTTCCTCGTGGATGGTCGCGCGGGCGCGCTCTGCATCGTCGATTTGCTGGCGAATTGAGGCGTCTGTTGCCACAGCGCGCTCTTGTGCGGCGTGGAGCAATTCGGAGGCTTCGCGTTTGAGCTGCTCCACCTGGCGGGAGGCTTCGGCTTTAATTTCGGAAACCTGTTTTTCCGCCTGGCTGATCATCGTCGCCGCGGCGCGCTCTGCGCGGGTGCGGGTGTTGGTCGCTTTTGCGATTTCATCCGCGGCCTGCTGACGCAACTGAGCGGCTTCGCGCTCGCTCTCCAGGCGCAGATCCTCGGCGGACCGTTGTGCTTCAGAGACGGTCTTACGCGACTCTTTGGCGGCGTCTTCGCGCATCTTGGTGGATTCGCTGCGGGCGTTTGCCAAGACATCGGTCGCCTCGGCGGAGGCTTCCTGAACGATTTTCTGGGACTGGGCTTCGGCGAGGCGGAGGGTTTCTTCGAAGGCGGAGCCCAGTTCGGCGAAGCTGGGCTTGGCCCGACCTGCCCGCTCGTTGGCTTCCTGGAGTTCGCGGCTCAGGCGTTGGGCGTCTCGGGCGTGCTCGGACTGCTCCTGTTCGAGCTTGTCGATTTTACTTTGGAGCTCGCCAACAAAGCGGCTGACCTCATCGGGGTCGTAGCCGCGAACTGCTCGGCGAAATTCGGGAAAGCTCACGCGTACTCCATTCACGCTCCGGAAACCCCTACGATACGGCAAAATAGCTTTTCATGCAGGCGGGCTGTGCCCAGGTTACCTAATCGACACTTTTGAGAACGAGGCTTTATGCGCATTCACCTCGCAACGGACCACGCCGGGCTCGAATTATTGCGCGATCTCGCGGAGCATTTGGACAGTCTTGGCCACGAGGTGGTCGATCACGGGCCGCAGAGCTTCGATGCACTCGATGACTATCCAGGCTTTTGTATTGCGGCAGCACAAGCGGTCGTGGCCGATCACGAAGCAGGTGTGGACGCCGTCGGAATCGTCCTCGGCGGGTCGGGAAACGGCGAGCAAATTGCCGCGAATAAGGTGCCCGGGGTGCGCGCGGCGTTGATTTGGAATCGCGACACGGCTGTGTTGGCCCGCGAACACAATGACGCCAATGTGGCGGCAATCGGCGCCAGGCAGCACGGTTTCGATGAAGCGGTGATGCTCATCGAGGCTTTTGTGGCGACGCCCTTTAGTGGTGATGAGCGCCACGCCAGACGGATTGGTCAGATTCGCCACTTTGAACACACCGGACACATTCCCGCATCCGGTCAGACCTTTTAGGCCATGCCGGAGGGTCACACCGTTCACCGGGTCGCCGGTCTTTTTCGACGTGTCTTTGTGGGGCAGGTCGTGGCAGCGTCATCGCCCCAAGGGCGCTTCAGTCAGGGTGCCGCCATGCTCGATGGCCTGGTCGTCGATGACGCCTGGGCGGTCGGTAAGCAGTTTTTTGCGGGTTTCGGCGGTGACTGGGTGTTGCGGGTGCACCTGGGAATCTACGGCGCCTGGAGTGTCCACGGCGTTCGGCAGACCGATTCGCTAGGAGCTCCTCGGAAAAAATCTCCCGCCGAGGAGGGTCTTCGCCAATTGGCCGTCGATCAGTTCCCTCCCGAACCGGTGGGGCAGGTGCGGCTGCGGGTGATGAGTGACACCGTCGTCGCGGATTTGCGTGGCCCGACGGCCTGTGAGGTGATCAGCCACGAAGAGGCCGCGACGCTGGCCCAGGCGCTCGGTCCCGACCCACTCGTGGGCGACGACGTAGTCAACCGAGAGCGCTTCATCGAGCGAATGTCGAGAACGGCCACCCCGGTGGGAATCGCCCTGATGAATCAGAAAATTGTCAGTGGAATTGGAAACGTGTACCGGGCGGAGCTTCTTTTTCGCCACCGCCTCGATCCCTTTATCCCGGCGCGCTCAATCAGCACAGACCAGCTCGGAAGCCTCTGGGACGACTGGGCTGTGCTGCTTCGCCGAGGGGTGAAAACCGGTGTGATGGTCACCCGAGATGACCTGAGTCCCGCCGGGGCAAAAAAAGCCCTACGCGATCGAAAGCTTCGCCACTTCGTCTACAAGAGACAGGGTGAGCCGTGTCTGGTGTGTGGCCATGAGGTGGTGATGGCCCCGATGCAGGCGAGGAAGTTGTACTACTGCCCGCACTGCCAAACGGCCCAGTGACCCGGGTTAGGGTTTTTTCATGATTCTTCGCCGCGCCACACTCTTTGACCAACCAGAGCGCGGTCGGGTCGACCTGCTCATCCGCGATGGAGTCATCGAAGAGATTGCCCCGGCGGGCTCACTCACCGTCGACCCGCCGGTGGAGGAATACGACCTCGACGGTCGTGTCCTCGCTCCAGGCCTGTGGGACGAACACGTGCATTTGGGTTCCTGGGCGGAATATCGCCGGCGGGTATCGCTCGAAGCCGCCGAGTCGGCGAGAGAAGCCGCGGAATTAATGGCCGCTGGATCTGGCGCACACGACGCGGCGGGGTCGGCCGAGGTGCTCATCGGAGCGGGATTTCGAGACGGCCTGTGGCCTGATGACAAAACCGCCGGGCTACTCGATGACTATTCGGGTGCCACACCGTGGGTGTTGTGGAGTGTCGATCTGCATTCGGTGTGGCTCAATACCGCCGCTGCCCTGCAGCTGGGACACGAGCACGCCCTCCCCGAGGGCGTGCTGCGAGAACGAGAGGCCTTCGGCTTGGCCGAACAGCTCGCGCGCGGTAGCGGCGATAGTCGCGACCAGTGGGTGAGTGACGCGCTCGATGCCGCCTCTGCGCGGGGGGTAGTGGGAATAGTCGATTTCGATTTCGACGACAACCACGCCAATTGGACACGCCGCCGCACCGGAGAGGACCGGTGGAGTATTCGAGTCCACTACGCGGTGTATCCCCAAGACCTCGACCAGGCCATTGCCCGGGGTGACCACACGGGAAAACAGGTCGCCCCCGGGGTGAACGTGGGCTTTCTGAAGGTGATCACCGACGGGTCGCTCAATACCCGAACGGCCTACTGTTGCGAACCCTACCGAGGGATTTCCGGCGAAGAATACGGCGCGATGAATTATTCGGCGGTGGAGCTGGAAGCGCTGATGGTGCGGGGCACACAGGCGGGTTTTGTGCCGGCCTTTCACGCCATCGGGGATGAAGCCAACCGGGTCGTTCTCGACCTTTTCGAATCGGTGGGGGTCTCTGGCCGGATTGAACACGCCCAGCTGTTGCGCGACGTCGACTTCACACGATTTGCCGCCCTGGAGGTGACCGCCAGCGTTCAGCCCCAACACGCGGTCGACGACCGGGATGTGGCCGAGCACTACTGGAGTGATCGCACCGATCGGGTGATCGCCATTAGGTCGCTACTCGACGCCGGGGCTCGCGTGGTGTTTGGCTCGGATGCCCCGGTGTCACCACTTGACCCACTGGTGCAGATTGCGGCGGCGGTCACCCGGACTGACGATGACCGGCAATCCTGGATTGGCGATCAGCGCATTGGTGTGCGAGAAGCCCTCCGGGCGTCGATGCGAAACGATCTGGTTGTGGGCCAGCCCGCCGACCTCATTGCTCTGGGGGCCGACCCGCTGTGGTTGGAGCGAGCACTCTCCCAGGACCCACACAGGTTGGCCCAGGCGCTTCGCGAACTGCCCGTTGAGCTCACCATTGTCGACGGTCGGGTGACCCATCACGCGCTGTAATCCGCAGTGGGTTTCCTCGCCGTCTCCGCCTCCAGTAGTGTGACTATTAATCAGGTATGTCAGCGTTCGCGGCGGGTAGCCCTCGGGGGTGGACCGGCGACCAATCCACAAGGGGCAACACGATGGTGGCTCGTCGGGCGATGATCGTTGAGGATCACGCGATGACGCGTGGGTTAGTCTCCGACACCCTCACCCACAACGGCTTTGAGGTGGCGGCCGTGGGGAGTGCCGAGGAAGCGGTGGCCCAGTTTGACCAGTGGGATCCAGACGTGCTCCTCGCCGACGTGCACTTGGGCGCGCCGCCCTCCGGGAGTGAGCTCGCACTCATTTTGGCGACCAGAGCGCCCCATTTGGCCGTGGTGTTGATGAGTAATTACCCCGCCTCTCATTTGGTGAGAGAAGCCAAAGCGATTCCCGCCCACACGGTGCTGGCGAGTAAAGCGCAGGTCACCGACCAGAAAACACTGGTCGCTCTCGTCGAGGCGGCGCTTCGCAACAGGCAACCCGATTTACCCGATGCGCCTGTGACACCGTCCTCCAGCGCCGAGGAAGCCAGTCAGCTGACCACACCGCAGATGGAGGTGTGGCGTCTGATTGCCGCGGGGCTGTCCAATGCCGCCATTGCCCAGAAACGCGGCACCACCGTCGCCGCGACCGAGCGAATCGTGACGAGACTGTTCGCCCGGCTCGGTGTCGACGGCAGTGCGGCGCTAAACGCCCGCGTGGCCGCGGCCAGAGAGTACATCGCGCTCTACGGACCCCCCGAACAGGTTCTCTAGCGTGAGGGGCTGGGCCTCCTACCTTTCTCTTCTGGGCGGGCGCGCAGCGCTCTCACCCCTGGGTATCGCCCTGGTCGTCACGGTCATGTTTGGCCTCACCATGATTTCCGGGTGGGGCCCTTTTGCCAACCCCACCGCGGACCTCCATTTCCTGCCGAACCTCCTCGCGCACGTACTGGTCGCGGGAGTCGCCCTGCTGATGTGGTGGTTGCTCTACTTCCTGCCACAGCAGCCCCCGCCGGCTGTGGTGACCCTTGGCCTCTTCGTCGCACTCGCTATTGTCCGCATCTACGCCATCGATTTCTCCTACCTGCTCGTCGGAGTTGAGCCACTGGAGGCGACCCCTGTCCGGTTGGCCCTCAGTATCGGATTGAGCGTTCCGCTCCTGGCCCTCACCGGCGTCGTGACCGAACTGTTGCAGCAGTCTCGAAGCGCCAGGCGGCGCATCGACCAAGCCGAAGAATCGATTAGCAGCCTGGGCCAATCGGGCCAATCGGCGCGGGAATTGACGGTTGCCGAAGTGATGGCGAGAGCCCAAGCCCACGTCGATCAGCTGTTACTGCCCTGGAGGGTCTCAGTACCGAGACGCCCCGCCGTTGTGGCGGGGGAAATCGACCGGCTCGTCCAGGAAGTGATTCGTCCCCTGAGTCACGAGACAAAGCTTCCGGACTCCCGAACCGACCACAACAGTGCCTCCAAGGGCGCACGCACTGTGGAGGCTCTCGCGAGCTCGGCGGATGATCCCGAGGCCCTCCTCCCGAAAGATTTGCGGTGGCGAGAGATCCTCCCCACCAACGGAGCCAGCACGGTTGTGGTCGTTCTTCCCATCGTGGTGTTCTTTATGTGGGAGCGCTTTGGCTGGAGTATCGAGGCCGTGCTCGCAGTGGCGACCCTGCCACTGCTGGGGGGAAGTTTGTGGTTGTTGCGTCGGGTGGTCTCGCGCAGCCAACCGCGAACCGCAACCACCCGCTTTATCTGGATCGTCGCCGGGATGAGTGTCGCCGGGGCTGCCAGCGCGGCGCTGCTGGTCGTCTCCGCCCGGTTTGCGGGCCACCCAGTCGACTTTGTCTTCGCCGCACCAGTGCTTGCGGCCATCCTGGGAATAGGTTTTTCACTCGCCGAGCACCTACTGAGTGTGGCACTGATGCGCGAGCGGGTTCGCGCCAAGTCACTCGCGGCGCTCGCCTCGCGCACCGCGCGCCTCCAGGGCAGTGGCCAGGACGGCCGCGCGCAGGCGGCTGACCTGCTCCACTCCGGAGTGCAAGCAGAACTGGTCGCCTGGGCGGCACTATTTCGCTCAGCAAAGTTTGACCCAAAGCAGTTACCCGCGGCTCTGGAAGAGATGGGCCAGCGCTTAGACCGCCTTTTCGATGACCTGCCAGACGGTGACGTCGAGGCCGCCGAGAGTCGCTTTGATTCGCTGGTGACGGTGTGGTCGGCGGCTCGGCCCATCACCCACACGGTGGCGCCCGAGGTGTGGTCGGTGTTGGATCGGGACCCGGCGCTCGCGGATCACACCTTCTTGGTCCTCTCCGAAGCGCTCTCGAATGCGGTTCGACACGGCGAGGACGGTGACATTGTCCTCACTCTCCGCCAGGAGCGCTCCGGGACGCTGGAGCTTCGGGTGAGTAACCCCGGCGTGCTCTACCGGGTGGGTCCCGCGGCTGTGGCCGGAATGGGCCTGGTGACCATCGGTGAGCATTCGAGGGACGCTCAGTTGGAACAACACGGTGACCGGGTGGTCCTCGCCGTGAGGTTTTCCACCGGTGACTTCTCGAATAGGGACCTCACGAAGAGCGACACCGCGACCCCGTAGAGGCAGGATGGCACCACGAGAGCGGCACCACGAGGCTCTGAGTGGGGCGCTGAATGTGGAGGGGATGACGGGAATCGAACCCGCACCATCAGTTTGGAAGACTGAGGCTCTACCATTGAGCTACATCCCCACGGCGACTCAATGGTAGTGCATTCGCGGCTGGCACGGGCCTAAACACGGCCTGAGCTACACTGTTGGGCGGCGATAGCGCGAACCCTGCACTATCGATTCACTGTGGGCTGACAGGGACTCCTTTCGGGGCGTAGCTCAGCTTGGTAGAGCGCCCGCTTTGGGAGCGGGAGGTCGCAGGTTCAAATCCTGTCGCCCCGACCAGCCCGCGCACGCAACCAATCCGGGAGAGTATTCAAGTGCCGCAGACGACCACCGAAAAACTGGGTCCCACCCGCGTGAAGCTGACCATCGCGGTCAGCCCCGAGGAGCTCAAGCCCAGTATCGATCACGCCTACACTCACATCGCCGAGCAGGTGAACATCCCAGGGTTTCGTAAGGGGAAGGTTCCGCCGCCGATTATCGACCAGCGCATTGGCCGGGGTGAGGTGCTCAACCACGCCGTCAGCGAAGGTCTGGATCGACTCTTCCAAGAGGCCGTGGCGGAAGAAGGCATCGACACCCTGGGTCGGCCAGAGGCCGACGTCACCCAGTGGCCGGAGGAGAAAGATTTCTCTGGAGAGCTCATCATTACCGTCGAGACGGATGTGCGCCCAGAGGTGACCCTCCCGGACTACACCAAGTACACACTCGAGGTGGAAGCCCTCGCCGCGGATAAAAAAGCCGTGGATGAGGAGCTCGACTCGCTGCGCGAGCGTTTTGCGTCGCTCGTCAGCGTCGATCGCCCGATCTCCCAGGGCGACTTCGTGCAACTAGACCTGGTGGCCAAAATTGGTGACAACACCATCGACACGGCGAACTCGATTAGTTACGAAATGGGGTCGGGGCAGCTCATCGACGGAATCGATGAAGCACTGGAGACACTCACCGCGGGGGAGACCACCACGTTTGCCTCGGAGCTCCTCGGTGGCGACCACGCGGGTGAGACAGCAGAAATTGAAGTGAGTGTGTTGTCGGTGAAGGAGCGCGAACTGCCCGAAGCCGATGACGACTTCGCGCAGATCGCGAGCCAGTTCGACACGATTGCCGAGCTTCGGGACGACCTGGCGAAAGAAGTTGAGCGCAAAGGCCGCCTCGCCCAAGCGCAGGAAGCCCGGGACAACCTGGTCGAAAAAATGCTGGAAGAGCTCGATTTGCCCGTTCCCGACGGTGTCGTTGAGGCCGAGGTGCACCGTCACTTGGAGCAGGAAAAGCGCCTGCAGGATGACACCCACCGCGCCGAGGTGACAGAGTCCACGCAGAAATCGCTCAGGACCCAGTTTGTTCTCGATGCACTGATCGCGTCGCTCGATATTCAGCCCACTCAGGAGGAGCTCTCGAGCTACCTGGTGCAGTCAGCGGGCCAATACGGAATGGAGCCGGCCGAGTTCATCCAGGCGCTCAGCGAGCAAAACCAATTGGGGACCATCGCGAACGAAGTGTCTCGCTCTAAGGCCCTTTCGGTGGCGCTGCGCGAGGTGACGATTAAGGATTCCAAGGGCAAAAAAGTTGACCTGACCGATTTCCTCGGTGAGGTCGGCTCCACTGAAACTGACGCCCACGACCACTAAAGTCGCCGTCGTCCTCTGCCGAGGGCGAACACGCGCGGGGTGTTCAGCCCACGCGCACTACTGTCGAAGAGTTAGACCCAACGCAATCCTGTGAGGAGACCATGGCTGAACCGATGATGCAGCAGAGCGTGTTCGATCGCCTGCTCAAAGAACGAATTATTTGGCTCGGTTCAGAAGTGCGGGACGATAACGCCAACGAGATCGCGGCGAAGCTGCTGCTGTTGGCCGCAGAAGACCCGGATAAAGACATCTACTTGTACATCAACTCACCCGGTGGTTCGATCACCGCGGGTATGGCGATCTACGACACGATGCAGTTTGTGCCAAACGACATTGTCACGGTCGGTATCGGAATGGCGGCGTCGATGGGCCAGCTGCTCCTCACCGCCGGCTCCAAGGGCAAGCGTTACATCACCCCCAACGCAAGGGTGTTGCTCCACCAGCCACACGGCGGGTTCGGCGGTACCGCCAGCGACATTCAGACCCAGGCGCAGCTGATCAACGACATGAAGAAGCGCTTGGCGGAAATTACCGCCGAGGCGACCGGTAAAACCGTGGAGCAGATCATGGCCGACGGTGACCGCGACAAGTGGTTCAGCGCCGAAGAAGCGCTGGATTACGGATTCGTCGACCACATTCGGGCTTCGGCTAGCGACGTCTCCGGTGGCGGCGGTACCGAAACAGGCAAGAAAAAGTAGTCGGGTAGAAGGAGATCGCAATGGAAAATCGTTTCATGCCAGAAGCCCGTTACATCCTGCCGAGCTTTGAAGAGCGCACCAGCTACGGCTTCAAACGCCAAGACCCCTACGCGAAGCTGTTTGAAGACCGCATCGTGTTTTTGGGTGTCCAGGTCGACGACGCCTCCGCCGATGACGTCATGGCGCAGCTGCTGGTCTTGGAGAGCCAAGACCCCGAGCGCGACATCGTGATGTACATCAATTCACCCGGTGGTTCCTTCACCGCGATGACCGCGATTTACGACACCATGCAGTACATCCGTCCCGAGGTGCAAACGGTGGTGCTGGGCCAGGCGGCCTCGGCGGCAGCGGTCATCCTCGCCGGGGGAACTCCGGGTAAGCGCCTGGCGCTGCCCAACGCGCGAATCCTCATTCACCAGCCGATGATGGGTGAGGCCGGTCGTGGTCAAGCATCCGACATCGAAATTCAGGCGAACGAAATCGCTCGGCTGCGCGATTGGTTGGAAGAGACGCTCTCGAAGCACTCGAACCACTCCATCGAGCAGGTGCGAAAAGACATCGATCGCGACAAAATTCTCACCGCCGACGAGGCTCTGAGCTACGGACTCATCGACCAGGTTCTCACCAGCCGCAAGGGTGGCATTGTTCCCGTCGGTGGCCCCCAAGCAATTACGGCCGAGTAGACGAGGGACCCGGGGCAGACCTCCCGGGGCAGACCTCCCGGGACAGACCTCCCGGGGCAGGCCTCCGATACACCCGTAGTGGCGGAGGTTTCGTCGGGCTTATCGGCGGAAGTCTCGTCGGGCAAACCAGTAGACCAGTCCCGCGCCAATGGCCAGCGGGATAATAATCGACGCGGCGGTCGCTACCCGGCCCAGCCCGGGTTGCTCCGCTTCGGCGGGCAGGTCTGGACTCTGCTCGACTGCGGGAGGCTGTTCATCGCCTTCGGCGGGGGCGTCGCCTCGATCACCCTCTTGTGTCGTGGACTCCAACGGATAGACCGGTGGCTCACCGCAGACCGGGGCTTCTGCTTGACCGGCGGCGGGAAGATAATCCTCGGGGCGTTCAAAAGTGAAGTCATACTCGCCGGAGAGGGTGTGGCCATCACCGGAGACGTATTGGTAGGTCACGGTGTAGGGCCCGCTGTCGCCCATGTCCACAGAGGTCGAGAGCGACATCCCGTCGATGGTGGTGCAGCCATCCCCATAGAACAGTCCGGCCTGATCGGTGACGAGGAGGGCAAACCCCGCGGAGTTTCCGCCGAGGTCCAGAAGCTCTCCTGACGTGGTGATGGTGATGTCGAGGGGGTGCTCGGACACTGTCTCACCGGCGGCGGGGGTGGTCTCGATGACCTGGTCGTGGGCGAGTGCGGCGCTGGAGGCCACCATCCACGCCCCGACCAGAGCGACCACACCCAGGGGCAGCGCCAGATATTTCCGGGGACTTGTCATTGTGGGCCCAGTGTAAGACCGACGGTTTGTCGGCACTCTCAGGTCGGCACTGCCAGGCCGACACTCTCAGGCCATAAAAGACGGGCCTCGTCAGTGCAAACGGGTAGGCTTTGGGCGAATTGGACTCCACAATTTGAGCGGGGGCGGTCCACGATGGCGCGTGCGGGTGAATCAGGCGAGCTTCTGAAGTGCTCGTTTTGCGGTAAGAGTCAAAAGCAGGTTCAGCAACTCATCGCCGGACCCGGCGTGTACATCTGTGATGAATGCGTCGAGCTCTGTAATGAAATTATTGAAGAGCGCCAGGCGGAGAAGACCGACGAGGGCGTTGTCGACTTTGACCTGCCCAAACCCAAAGAGATTTTTGACTTTCTCGAGGAATACGTCATCGGTCAAGAGCCGGCAAAAAAGTCCCTCTCGGTGGCGGTGTACAACCACTACAAGCGAGTGCGCGCGATCTCCCAGGGCAACGCAGAACCCGAAGACGTGGAGATTCAAAAGTCAAACATTTTGCTCATCGGCCCCACCGGCTGTGGCAAAACCTACCTGGCGCAGACCCTCGCCAAGCGCTTGAACGTGCCGTTCGCGGTGGCCGATGCCACCGCCCTGACCGAAGCCGGATATGTCGGTGAGGATGTCGAAAATATTCTCTTGAAGCTCATCCAAGCCGCCGACTATGACGTGAAGCGGGCCGAAACGGGAATCATCTACATCGACGAAGTCGACAAGATTGCCCGCAAAGCAGAAAACCCCTCCATTACTCGCGATGTCTCGGGCGAGGGCGTGCAGCAGGCACTGCTGAAGATCTTGGAGGGATCGGTTGCTTCAGTACCTCCGCAGGGTGGGCGCAAACACCCGCAGCAGGACTTCATTCAAATCGACACGACCAATGTGCTCTTCATTGTGGCGGGAGCATTCTCCGGATTAGACGAGATTATCTCCCAGCGCATTGGTCGCCACGGCATCGGGTTTGGCGCACCTCTGCACACGAAGGGCGCCGTGGAGGACATGTTCTCCGAAGTGTTGCCCGAAGACCTACACAAATACGGACTGATTCCCGAGTTCATCGGCCGGCTTCCGGTGGTCACCACTGTCTCACCGCTGGATCGCACAGCGCTAATGGACATTCTGGAGACCCCCAAGAACGCTCTGGTGAAGCAGTACAAGAGGATGTTCGCCCTCGACGAGGTCGAGCTGGAATTCGAACAGGGAGCTTTAGAAGAAATCGCCGACCTCGCGGCACTTCGTCAAACGGGGGCGCGCGGTTTGCGCGCCATTTTGGAAGAAGTGCTGGGACCGGTCATGTTTGACGTGCCATCGTCCGAAACGATTGCCCGGGTGGTCATCACTCGCGATGTGGTGCTGAAAAATGCGTCGCCCACCATCGTGCCGAAATCAGCTCGCCGTCAAGAAAAATCGGCCTGAGCGTTCTGATCATCCCCACCCTCGCGGAGGGTGGGGCCGTCATCGAGAGCGAGCACGGGCGAGCCTTCCAACCAGGTGAGCGTCCAGCGTGCTGAGCGGCGCTGCTCGTCAGTGAGCTGCGCTTCGACCCGGTGAATGCGCTCGAGCAGGTCGGGCGAGGCGACCCGCGAAAAGTCGTGACCCACATCGAATCGCCCACCGAGCATCATGAGGTGTGTCCTTCCTGTTCGTAGACAACCCAGTGGGTGAGTGTGGCCACATCGTCGTAGAGACGCCGCGCGGTGTGGTTATTGGTGTCGGTGATCCAGCGAATACGACCGCCGCCGTGAGTAGTCGCATAGCGGTTCACCTCGGCGATGAGCATCCGGGCGATGCCGCGCGAGCGATGCTCGGGGTCGACAAATAAGTCATCGAGGAACCAGCTTGTTGACGCGGTGAACGTATCGCGCTGCTGTTGCAGATGGGCAAAGCCCACAACGCTGCCCCCTGATTCGGCCACAAAGCCCCACAGCGGAGTATCCGGATCCATGAGCCACCGCCACAGGCCCTGATACACAGAGTCGTCCGGGTCGGTGTTATAGAACCTGGCGTAGTCCAGAAAGAGCTTCCGCCACACGGCACTGTCGTCTGAGTGGAGCTCCCGGACGACGGCTGGCGACCCACTCACGCTTCTGCCACCTCACACTCGAGCAGTGCAAGCGTTTCGGCCACGCTGAGTTCGAGGGCTTCGATGTGACCGAGGGCTTGAAGGTCGCTTGCGGCGTGGCTCAGAAGCTCCGGTGCCGCAAGGGCCACCCTCTTCAGGGGGGCGCGCTGGGAGAGTTGCCGGTCGGTCTTGGCACGTCGAATGACGATCAGCGCCTCAGAGGCGAGGGAGTAGACGCCGGGGTGCGTATTGTCACCGAGGCCGAGTTCGCCCACGGAGGGCCAGGGCGCCTGGTGAATACTGCCCTCGTGTTGCCAACTCCAGACTTCCTCGGTGGCGAAGGGAATGACGGGCGCAAAAAGCCTCAACATCGCATCGAGTGCGATGCGCAGTGCGCTGATTGCGCTCTGCTGTGCGGGATTTCCCTGCTCGGCCTCTGCCTCATCGGCGTAGGCGCGGTTTTTGACCAATTCGAGGTAGTCGTCGCAGAAACTCCAAAAGAACGTTTCGGTGACCTCGAGAGCTCTGGCGTGGTCAAACTGCTCGTACGCGGTCGTGGCCTCTTCGATGACTGCGCCCAGCTGGTGGAGCATATCCAGATCCAGGGCTTCGGTCACCGCGCCGCCTTCGCCGGGGAACGAATAGGCGAACTTGGACGCGTTTAACACCTTGATTGCCAAGCGACGGCCAATTTTGATGACCTTCGGGTTGGTGGGGTCAAAGGCGGCGTCGGTGCCGAGCCTCGACGATGCCGCCCAGTAGCGCACGGCGTCGGAGCCGTGATCGTCGAGCATGGCTTGGGGAGTGACCACGTTGCCTTTGGACTTCGACATTTTTTTGCGGTCGGGATCAACAATGAACCCGGAGATTCCAGCGTGCTTCCAAGGGATGCTGCCGTGCTCCAACTCGGCGCGAAGCACGGTGGAAAACAACCACGTGCGGATGATGTCTTGACCCTGGCTTCTCAAGTCGTAGGGGAAGACGAGGTCAAAAAGTTCGGGGTCTTCTTCCCACCCGCCCGCGATTTGCGGTGTCAGGCACGACGTCGCCCACGTATCCATAATGTCGGCCTCGCCCACAAAACCACCGGGCTTACCCCGCTGGTCTTCGGTGTAGCCGGGGGCGGGCATCGACGCGGGGTCGACCGGAAGGCTCGACTCGTCGGGGGTGATGACCTCCTCGCGCTGCACCTCACCGTCGGTATCAATTCGATACCAGACGGGGATGGGCACCCCAAAGAATCGCTGCCGTGAAATGAGCCAGTCACCGCTCAAGCCGCCGACCCAGTTGTCGTATCGCACGCGCATGAAATCGGGGTGAAACTCGACGTCTTTGCCGCGCTGAATCAACCGGGCCTTTAATTGCTCATCGCGGGATCCGTTGGCGATATACCACTGCCTGGTGGTGACAATTTCCAACGGCTTGTCACCTTTTTCAAAAAACTTCACCGGGTGGGTGATCGCCTCTGGCTCTGCCAGGAGGTCCCCGGATTCGCGCAACATTTCGACCATTTGTGCCTTGGCGGAAAAGACCGTCTTACCCACCAGCTGCTCGTAGTGGGCTTTAGCCTCCTCGGCGGTGATCACCGGGGGCATATCTGCCAACACTCGACCATCCGGGCCGAGAATAGGCCGAGTCTCTAGGTCCAATTCCCGCCACCACACCACGTCGGTGACATCACCGAAGGTGCAGACCATCGCGAGACCGGTGCCCTTGTCTTGCTGGGCGAGGTGGTGGGCCTTGACGGGAACCGACACCCCAAATAGTGGGCTGGTGACGCTGTGGCCAAAGAGGTGCTGGTAGCGCTCATCGTCGGGGTGGGCGACCAGTGCGACGCAGGCGGGAATGAGCTCTGGCCGGGTCGTCACGATGGTGACCGAATCACCGGCTTCTGGTCCGTGGAAGCGCACTCGGTGGTAGGCGGCGGGTTGTTCGCGGTCCTCGAGTTCCGCCTGGGCTACCGCGGTGCGGAAGGTGATGTCCCACAGCGTGGGCGCGTCGGACTGGTAGGCCTCCCCGCGTTCGAGGTTTCGAAGGAATGCCCGTTGCGCGGTGCGCTGGGAGTGATCGTCGATTGTTCGGTAGCTCAGCGACCAGTCGACCGAGAGCCCCAGTGCGCGCCAGAGGTCCTCAAATTGCTGTTCGTCCTCAACGGTGAGGGTTTCACACAGCTCGACGAAATTGCGCCGGCTGATGGGTAACTGTTGAGTGTTCTTTCCCGCTTCGCCGCGCTCATACGGCGGGGTGAAGTCGGGGTCGTAGGGCAGGGCGGGGTCGCAGCGCACGCCGTAGTAGTTCTGCACGCGCCGTTCGGTGGGAAGACCGTTGTCGTCCCAGCCCATCGGGTAGAAAATTTCCTTGCCCCGCATGCGCTGGTAGCGCGCCTGCAGGTCCATGTGGGTGTAGCTAAACACGTGACCGATGTGCAGACTGCCGGAGGCTGTCGGCGGGGGAGTGTCGACCGAGAAGACCCCGTCCGAGCCCTTTGCAAGGCCTTGCTCCCGGTCGAAACGGTAGGTGCCCTCACTGTCCCAGTGTGACGACCAGGTCGCTTCGAGGCCTTCGAGTTGTGGCTTTTCGGGAATGGGACGGGCCATATCGAGGACCTTTCACTATGGGCGGCACCGGGTGATCGTGCCTTGCTGGTTCCTCCATGCTACAAAATCTCGGCTCCGCTGCGCTGAGTGTCGGTGCACTATTCACCCTCGGGGGCAAACCCCTCCAGTACCGGCTGAAGTGAGTCCCGCAGGTACACCTGGAGGGAATCTCTCGCGGTGCCGGCAGAAGCCCACTCCTGGGCTGCCGAGATTGCCGCAGCAATGAGGGCATAGGCGGCGGCGCGCGCGCGACCGACCGGGAGGTTGGACTCTGACAAGAACTCGGTAATCAGGCGAGCGATCAGACTGAAGCGATTGAGAGCTGATGCTTGCAACTCGTTGATGCTTCCAATCATTTCGTACTGGGTGAGGGCGAAGGGCACTTCCTCTCGCTGTAGCTGCCCGGCGCAGGACTCCAGAGCATTGACTACCGCAAGCAGCCCACTGCGGGGCGAGAGGGTCTCACCCGGAGCCATCTGGGCGGCCAATAATTCCCGCAACTGGCCGAGCGCCCGGTCCAGCTCGACCCAAAACACGTCGCTCTTCGCGTCGAAGTAATTGAAAAACGTCGCCCGGCTTACCCCCGCCCGTTGCGTGATGTCCGCAATGCTGGTGTCGGCATAGCTTTTTTCGATGAACAGGTCGAAGGCGGCGTCCTGAAGTGTTTCCTGCGAAGAGGCGGGAGGGCGACCCCGAGAGTGCGACGCTGACATGGAGCTTCTCATTCCTGTGAGCAATTTATTTACTCAGTCTATTTAATGTAGCCTGGTGCCACTTGTTTCGTCACAGAAAGCGATGTCATGTCACATTCCTCTCGGGTAGCACCCCCGGTCCTGCCAACCGCCGCGATCGCCGCCCTCGTCATCACCCTCGGGGCCTGCGCCTCGCAGCCGAACGAGGGCGATCAGGCCGTCGAGGCACAGCCTGTGTCCTCGCTGACCTTCGCAATCGAGGGGGGAAACCTCAGCGCGGGCCACATGGATATCCACTCCAGCCAATTAGACGTGGCCGCACTGGTGCTTCGCAATTCATTCGATTCGCTCGTGAGCCAAGAGGCGTCGGGAGATTTTGTTCCGTGGCTCGCGGAGTCCTGGACAATCTCTGACGATGAACGTCGATACACCTTCCAGTTGCGCCAGGACGTGACATTCCACGACGGTGAACCGTTCAACGCGGAAGCCGTGAAAGCGAATTTCGATCACGTGGTTGACCCCGAGACGGCCTCCGCTCAAGCCGCCAGCTTGATTGGCTACGCCGAAGAGGGCGGTTATTACGAGGGGACCGAGGTCCTCGGCGAGTACGAAGTGGCGGTGAACTTTCGCCAGCCCTACGCACCGTTCTTACAGGGTCTGAGCCAACCTCAGTTGGGCTTCTACTCACCTAAGGTTCTCGAGCAGTCAGCCGAAGATCTCAAAGCAGGCGGCCCAGGAATTACCGTCGGAACAGGACCATTCGTGCTCTCCGAATACACCCCAGACCAAGAGCTCGTCTTCACGGCCAATCCCGATTACGACTGGGCTCCGGCGAATTCCGAACACCAAGGTCGGGCGGCATCGGATGTCTTGACTATCGCGATTATCCCCGAGACCGCCTCGCGGGTGGGGGCAATCAATGGAGGCGACGTCGACGTCGCGGCTGATTTCACACCCGACATGGCCGCTCAGGTCGCGGAGGGGGTAGAGACCTACTCGACGGAAATGCCCGGCATCCCCTACTCCCTCTACATCAATGAGGGAAACGGTGTGTTTGCCGACGAAAGGGTGCGCGAAGCGTTCAGTATCGGCTTCGACGCGACCGAAGCCATCGAGGGCATATACCTCGACCAGTTCAGTCGCGCGTGGAGTGCTCTGGGACCCACCACACCGAATGCCTACGACGCATCCCTCGAAGGCTCGTGGCCCTACAACCCGGAAAAAGCCAATCAGCTACTCGATGAGGCCGGTTGGACCGAGCGGGATGACGAGGGCTTTCGCACCAAGGACGGCGAACGCTTGAGCGCTCGTTGGATCGCTTACACGCCGGTTCCCGACGATCGCGCGAGCCTCGCCAACTTCATCCAATCCGACCTGCAAGACATTGGTTTTGACTTGGTCAGAGAAGTACTGGAGCCCGCGCAGTACATGGAGTCTTACGTTCCGCGTGAATTCGACATCGCCGACTGGTCGTTTTCTGGACCGGACGCGGACGTCTTGCGCAGTCACCTCCAGACCGGCGGCTACCAAAACGTCTCGACGGTGAGTAAGCCTGAAATCGACCAGCTGTTGAGCGATGCCGTGGCCACCAGCTCTCCGTCGGAGCGCGAGGGCCTCTACCAGCGCATTCAGCAGTGGAACGCAGAGAATAATCTGATCGTCCCCCTCTACGTCCCCTCGGAAATTACAGCGGCCCACCAATCAGTGCAGGGGTTGGAGTTTGACCTCTACGGCCGCGCGTTGTTCTACGGTGCCAGCACCGGGCAGTGAGTGTGGCTGATGGGCTGACCACCGCCGCATCACGGCGGTGGCGGCCCCCTCTGTTGGCGCTGCTGTGGTCGCTTACTCGCCGGCTGGCTCGGGTATTCCTTGTGGTCTGGGCCGCGGCGAGCGTGGGATTCATCGCGCTGATGGTGGTCCCCGGTGATCCAGTCGACGTAATGCTGGGCGTCCAAGCGCAGGTCTCTGATTCCGTGCGCGAACAAATCAGAGCCGATTGGGGACTGGATCAACCCCCCGTGATTCAGTATCTCGAGTACATGTCTCGCCTGTTTCAGGGCGACTTGGGGCAGTCTTACCAGCTGCGCGCGCCCGTCACGGACGTCCTCGCCCAGCAGATCGGCCCCACCCTGCAACTGAGCGCGGCGGCCGTGTTACTCGCCGCCGTGATGGCTGCTCTGGGCGCTGTGTTCGGGCGTGGTAAGACAATCAAGAGGTTGATCTCGCTGGTGGAACTCGTCGTCATTTCTTCGCCGACGTTCTGGATCGGCCTGCTCTTGCTCGCCGTCTTTGCTTTTCGTCTGGACTGGTTTCCGGTGCTGTCGAGTGCGGGTCTCGCGTCTCTCGTGTTGCCAGCACTCACCCTCGCGCTCCCCGTTGCGGGAATCACCAGCCAAGTGCTCCGCCAAGGCCTGGACTTCGCTGAGGGCCAACCTTTTGCCACCACCGCAAAATCCCGGGGCATTACTCCCGCGAGGTTGGTTTCTCGACACACCCTGCGCCACGCCGCTATGGACACGCTCACCTTGAGTGGCTTTCTTCTGGGTTCACTCTTGGGGGGAACCGTGTTGGTCGAAACCGTTTTTGCCCGTCCGGGGCTCGGGCAAGTCGCCATCCGGGCCATCATCGGTCGTGACCTCCCGGTGATTCTCGGGGTGATCGTCCTGTCAGCGTTTGTTTTTGCCGTGATCAACCTCGCAGTCGATGTGAGCTACCGAGCGCTCGATCCCCGCCTGCGGGCGTCGAAGATGGCGAAGCAGGCATGAGTTTCCTCGCCAACGCAACGGGCGCAAAGAGCCGCTTCCAACGACGCCACTCAGTTCCCGTCACTGTCGTCTTGGCCGCGCTGGCCCTCGCACTGATTGTGCTGGCCGCCGTGTTTCCCACATGGTGGACTGGCCAGTCTCCCCTGGAGACCGATGCCGCGGCGGTGCTGCAGCCGCCCAGTAGCGCCCATTTTTTTGGAACCGACCAATCGGGCCGCGACGTCTTTTCTCGGGTCATCCACGGCGCCAGATATTCCCTGTTTGTGGGCTTTGGAGCGACGGTCATTGCTCTGAGCCTCGGTGTCCTGATTGGTGTGGGGGCCGCTTTGGCGCCCAAGGTGCTGGCCGCAGGGTTATCTCGCGCGATCGACGTGTTGATGGCCTTTCCCGAGTTTCTCCTCGCTTTGCTGGTCATCGCGATAGTTGGAACGGGTGAGGCGAGCATCCCCATTGCCGTGGCACTAGCGGCTCTTCCCGCCTACGCGCGGGTGGCGCGCTCCGAAACACTGGTGGTCGTCGAAGCCGGTTATATTCGAGCAGCCCGATCGCTCGGTGTCTCTCCCGTGGCGGTGTTGGCAAAGCACGTCGTTCCCAACATTCTCGGACCGCTACTCGTGATGGCCACAATCGGGGTCGGCACCGCCATTGTGACGGCGGCTGGCTTGAGTTTCTTGGGACTCGGTCCCCAGCCGCCGACACCGGAGTGGGGCATCATTCTCTCGGAGGGTCGAAACTTCCTCGCCACCGCCTGGTGGATTGCCCTTTTTCCGGGGCTTGCCATCGTGGCGACCGTGATTTCTGTCAGCACTGTGGGGCGTTATCTGCGCTCGGTCAACGAGGTGAGAATTTCATGACCACCCCGCTCGTTCAGCTCGACCGACTCAGCGTGACGTTTCCCGGCAGCACGGCCCCGGCAGTCGCCGAGGTATCGCTTCGGATCAATGCCGGGGAATGTGTAGCACTCGTCGGCGAATCTGGCTCCGGTAAAACCCTCACCGCCCGATCACTGTTGGGCCTTACGCCGCCGGAGGCGACCGTCACTGTGGCAAGTCGCCTGATTGACGGCGTCGAAACCCGGGATTTCACTCAAGCCCAGTGGCGCACACTGCGGGGTACGCGAGTCGGCTTGGTCAGTCAAGACGCCCTGGTGTCACTGGATCCACTCCGAACAATCGGCGCCGAGGTCGGTGAAGTCATCGACGTTGCCGAGCCCCGGCTCGCGCGAGAAGTGCGGCTGCGCCGGGTTATTCACGCGCTCGAGCAGGCAGCGATGCCCGACCCGCAGATGCGGATGGGTCAGTACCCCCACGAACTCTCCGGGGGCCTTCGCCAGCGCGCACTCATTGCCTCCGCAATCGCCGCACAACCGCTCATTCTCATCGCAGATGAGCCAACAACAGCGTTGGATTCGCTCAATCAGGCCCGCATCCTCGAGTTGTTAGCTCGGCTGAAAGCCTCCGGGATTGCCCTGTTAGTGGTCAGTCACGACATCGCAATGGTGCGCCAGATCGCCGATCGTATCGGTGTGATGCGAGGGGGCCAGCTGGTCGAGAGCGGACCGGCCGAATCGGTGTTGCACACCCCAGAACACCGCTACACCCGGCAGTTACTCGAATCGGTTCCCACCCTCGCGCCTGGTGTTGGCTCAGCACCACCGGTCGAGGACTCGACCGCGAGTCAGGTCCTGGTCGCTAGAGGGCTCAGCCGCAGCTACCCGAGGTCCGGTGGCACGCGTTTGTGGGCACTTCACGATGTGTCCCTCCAGCTGTCATCCGGTCGCACCCTGGGGGTTGTGGGGGAGTCGGGGTCTGGCAAAAGCACCCTTGCTCGGATGGTGATGGGCATCGAGCCGCCAGACGAAGGTGTCGTAGAGCTGATGGGTCAACCGTGGTCGGCCGTGTCGGAGCGTGCGCGCAGACCCCGGCGCGGTGCTATCCAGCTCATTGAACAAAATCCTTACGACGCGTTGGATCCGAGGTGGAGTGTCGCAAGAGCGATCGGAGAGGCGATCCGCCTCGACACGACGATGACACACCAGAGCCTACGCACTGAGCGGTTACGGGAGCTGCTCGATCAAGTGGGGCTCTCCCACGAACTCGTGGACAGAAAACCCCACCAGCTTTCCGGCGGTCAGCGTCAGCGGGTGGCCATCGCCCGCGCGCTCGCGAGGCGACCCGACGTGCTCGTCTGCGACGAACCGGTGTCAGCGCTCGATGCGTCGGTTCAAGCCCAGGTGCTCTCGCTCTTGGGCAGGCTGCAACGGCAACTCGACCTCAGTCTGATTGTGATTTCGCACGACCTCGGCGTAATCGCCCAGATCAGCGACGAGGTGATGGTCCTCCACGGAGGCGAAGTGGTGGAGCGAGGAAGCCTGTTCGAGGTGATGACGAATCCCCAGCACCCGTTCACCGCCGAGCTTATCGCTGCCTCCCCGGTGATGATGGCCTAAGCTAGGGGGGCGTTGATCCGGCCATCACCGGGGAGCTACCGGAAGAAACCGCACGTGGTGGGGGAGTAGAACCGGTCGGGAGGGCCCGATAACGCCCAGCAATGAGTGGTCTGTCACCGACAGGCAAGTGGGGTGGTACCGCGCAGAAAGCGCCCCCACAGAAACACACCACGGAAATCGTTGTTGGGAGCACCATGGAGTATCCGCGCCACAGAGACCGCGCCGGCGTCAACCCTTCGCCGCGTTTTCCCGACATCGAACACGATGTGTTGGCTTACTGGGCACGCCAGGACACCTTTCAGCGCTCCATCGACCAGCGGGAAGGCTGCGATGAGTGGGTGTTTTATGACGGTCCACCCTTCGCTAACGGGTTACCCCACTACGGCCACCTGCTCACCGGCTACGCCAAAGACCTCTTCCCGCGGTACTTCACAATGCGCGGCTACCAGGTGCACCGCCGGTTTGGTTGGGACACCCACGGTCTACCCGCCGAATTGGAAGCAGAACGTCAATTAGGCATCACCGACAAATCCCAAATCGAACAAATGGGCATCGCCCAGTTCAACCAGGCGGCCAAAGACTCCGTCCTTCGCTACACCGACCAGTGGCAGGAGTATGTCACCCGACAGGCCCGCTGGGTGGATTTCGACAACGACTACAAAACCCTCGACATCACCTTCATGGAAAGTGTGATGTGGGCGTTTCACACCCTCTACGACAAAGGCCTCGCCTACGAGGGGTATCGGGTATTGCCCTACTGTTGGCGCGACCAAACACCGCTGTCGAACCACGAACTGCGCATGGATGACGATGTCTACCAGCCGCGCCAAGACCAGTCGGTGACGGTGGCTTTCCCCCTCTACGGGGACAAAGCCGAGTCGTTAGGGCTTTCTGGAGTGCGGGCGTTGGCGTGGACGACAACACCGTGGACCCTTCCCACCAATGCGGCGCTCGCCGTCGGTCCAGACGTCGAGTACGTCGTGGTCCCGGCAGGGCCCGAAGGGGCCGCGGACGGTGATGAGGGCGCACGCCGCCAGGATGCGCGCTATCTCCTTGCCAAAGACACCCTTGGTGCATACGCCAAAGACTTGGGCTACGAGTCGGCCGAGTTAGCTCGCGACGCGCTCACCGAAGAGCTCACGGGCAGCCAGTTGGAGGGCCTTCGCTATGAGCGGCTTTTTGACTACTACGCCGATGTCGACACCTGGGGCACCCAGAACGCCTGGCAAATCCTGGTGGCCGACTATGTGGCCACCGGCGAGGGCACCGGAATTGTGCACCAAGCCCCCGCCTACGGCGAAGATGACCAAATCGTCTGTGAGCAGGCGGGAATCCCGCTGATTCTGTCACTCGATGATGCTGGAGTGTTTCTCCCCCCGGTGCGTGACGTCGCCGGTCTGTCGGTTTTCGACGCGAATAAACCACTCACGCAGCTGGTCCGAAAGGCCGGAAAGCTCCTCCAACAGCGAAGCTACGACCACTCCTACCCGCATTGCTGGCGTTGCCGGACCCCGCTGATTTACCGGGCGGTATCGAGTTGGTTTGTGCGAGTCACCGAGATTCGAGACCGAATGGTTGAACTGAACGAGGACATCAACTGGGTACCGGCAAACGTCAAACACGGCCAGTTTGGCAAATGGCTGGAAAACGCGAGGGACTGGTCGATTAGTCGAAATCGGTACTGGGGCTCCCCGATTCCCGTGTGGAAATCAGACAATCCCGATTTCCCCCGAGTCGATGTCTACGGCTCACTCGACGCGCTCGAGGCAGACTTTGGGGTACGCCCCGTCGACTTGCACCGGCCGGCCATCGATGAGCTCGTGCGGCCAAACCCCGATGACCCGAGCGGGCAGTCGATGATGCGTCGAATCCCCGACGTTCTCGACGTCTGGTTCGATTCCGGATCGATGCCCTTCGCTCAAGTGCATTACCCCTTCGACAATGCGGAATGGTTCGATTCGCACAACCCCGCCGATTTCATTGTCGAATACATCGGCCAAACTCGCGGCTGGTTTTACACGATGCACGTCTTGGCCACCGCACTGTTTGACCGGCCGGCGTTTTCTCAGGTCGTGAGCCACGGCATCGTGCTCGGCTCCGACGGCAACAAGATGTCCAAATCGCTTCGCAACTACCCAGACGTCAACGAAGTCTTCGAGCGCGACGGCGCCGACGCGATGCGGTGGTTCTTGATGTCGAGTTCGGTGATTCGAGGCGGGAACCTGGTCGTCACCGAAGAGGGCATTCGGGAGGGTGTGCGTCAGTTCCTGTTGCCGCTGTGGAGCACCTACTACTTCTTCAGCCTGTACGCCGGTGACGTGGAGCCAACCTGGCGGATGGATTCGCCACACACCCTCGATCGCTACATCCTCGCGAAACTCCACGACACCACACAGGTCGTCACCGAACACCTCGACCACCTCGATAGTCCGCTGGCGGCCGCAACACTGCGTGATTTCGCCGACGTGTTAACCAACTGGTATGTCCGCCGCAGTCGCGAGCGCTTCTGGGACGGTAGCGACCAATCCGCAATCGACACCCTCTACACCGTCCTGGAAGTACTCTCGCGCCTGGCCGCCCCGCTGGCGCCACTCGTGACCGAAGAAGTGTGGCGGGGACTCACTGGCGCAGAAAGTGTTCACTTAACCGACTGGCCCGACGCGTCGCTCATTCCCGCCGATGCCTCGCTGGTGGCTCAGATGGACCAGGTGCGACAAATTGCCAGTGCGGGCTTGGCGCTTCGAAAAGCCCACCAGCTACGCGTGCGCTTGCCACTGCAGAAGATTACCGTCGTCGTGGACGATCCGGAGGGAATCCAGGGCTACACCGATGTCTTAGCCGAGGAATTACACGTCAAAGAAGTTGTGGTTGTGACCCGAAGCGACGACACCCTGGAGAGCTTTGGTGTCACCAGGCGGGTGGTGGTCAACGCCAGAGCGCTCGGGCCACGGCTGGGTAAAGACGTTCAACGCGTCATCGCGGCGACCAAAGCCGGCGACTACACGTTTGGCGAAGACGGTCTACACGCCGCCGGACACACCCTCCAGGAGGGAGAATATGACCTGGTGTTGGATGTGGCTGAGGGCGGCCAGGCCGTCGAATTTGTGGGAACCTTCGGATTTGTGTTGCTCGATACCCAGGTCACCGAACCGCTTCGCGAAGAGGGGCTCGCGCGTGATGTCATCCGGGTGGTGCAGCAGGCGAGAAAAGACGCCGGCTTGGATGTGTCCGATCGAATCCACCTCGCGGTGGATGGTGATGAGGCCACTCTCAGTGCTCTCCATGCCCACGGTGATTTGATTGCGGCGGAAACCCTGGCCACAGAAATGACCGTGGGGTCGTCCACTAACTTTTCTCCTGACGACCAGCACCCGGTAGGAGACGATTCCACTGTGTATGTACGAGTCGCCGTAGCAGAGCACGAAGGGCCACTATCGTGACCGAGGGTTTTCGTCAGGAAGCCGACGAGGTAATCGATGCGCTTTATCAGCGCATCGGTGAGCGTGCCCCGCAACCGAGATTGTGGCCCACCCGACGGGCAGTGGAACTCTTGGGTGACCCGCAGCACATGTTTGGTGTGGTCCACATCACCGGATCGAACGGGAAAACCTCCACCGCCCGGATGATCGAGTCTGTGCTTCGCGCCCACGGACTGCGCACCGGGTTGATGACCAGTCCCCACCTGCAGCGGCTAAACGAGCGCATCGTTGTCGATGGCCAGAGCGTCTCCGATGAAGCACTGGTCGTCAACTACCGCGATATTGAGCCCTATCTGGCAATTGTCGACGCCGAATGCGCCGCCAAGGGGGAGCCGGGTCTGACGTTTTTCGAAGCCCTCACCGTATTGACCTTTTCCTGTTTCGCCGATGCACCCGTCGATGTGGCGGTGCTCGAAGTCGGAATGGGCGGTGAGTGGGACTCGACAAACGTCGCCAACGCCGATGTCGCGGTGATTACCCCCATTTCACTCGAACACGTCGAATTTCTGGGTCCCACGCGAGAAGACATCGCCAAGACAAAAGCGGGAATTATCAAACCGGCCAGCCACGTCGTGAGCTCGCCCCAAGAACCGGAAGTCATCGATGTCATTGCCTCGGCGTGCGCGCGCGATGAAGCGCCGCTTCACGTCCTGGGCAGAGATTTTTACGTGCTGGAGAGCGTGCCCGCGGTGGGCGGACAACTGGTCGATATCCGGGTACACAGGGGCGAATATCGCGGTGTTGCGCTACCCCTGTTGGGCTACCACCAGGCGGAAAACGCTGCCCTCGCGGTCGCCGCAGCCGAACAGTTTCTGGGCGGCGGCGAGCACTCCCTGGCCAAGGAGGTCGTGGAAGAAGGGCTCGGCGACTCGAAGAGCCCCGGGCGCTTGGAGGTGGTGGCGACCGGTCCCAGTGTGATCATCGACGCGGCTCATAATCCGGCGGGGGCCGAGTCGCTCACGCGCGCCCTGATGCAGTCGTTTCAGTTTGAGACTCTCGTCGTCGTCCTCGGGGTCTTGAGCGATAAGGACGCCATGGGGATTGTGGAAGCCCTCGACCCCATCGCCGACGTGTTCGTGGTGACCCAATCCGAGTCGGACCGCGCCGTCTCGGCAGAGGCTTTGGCCGAGACCGTTCGCACTGTGGCCGGACCCGACCGCACCTCGTGGCGGGAGCATTTCTCCGAGGCTATTGAGCTGGCCCGCGACCAGGCGGGAGCCACCGGGGGAGTGGTCGTCACAGGGTCAGTCACCCTGATTGCTGAGGCGCAGACGTGGGCCGGCCGGACAGTGCAGGGCGACTCGTGAGCAGGGGGCCCTCTGGCGCGACCGTGTCGTTGATGCGTATCGCCTTGGGTATTGACATCGCGGTGGTGTTTTTCGGTGTGCTCGCTATTCGCGGTGTGGCGGAGTTTGACGAGGGGTTGGTCTGGGCCGGCGGTGGTGTTGCGCTGGTGTGGCTGATTGTCGCGCTGGGGACCATCGGCTCCGCATGGGGCAAATGGTTGGGCCATATTTTTCACATCGCGCTGCTGGGCGCGTTTGCCATCGATGTGGCCATCGGGTTGTCGGTTCTTGTCCCCATCGGGTTTTGGCTCTTCGCCCTCATTCGCGGACCGCAACTCGACGCGCTGGCCGCTGACGCCGATGGGCAAGACTCTTAGACTGAGCCCCACACGCAGACCAACGAAAGGCGCACTGAATGTCCGAGCTCGAGCAAACCCTGGTACTGATTAAGCCCGATGGTGTGGCGCGAAACCTCACCGGTGAAATCCTGCGTCGGATCGAAGCAAAGGGCTACCAGCTGGTCGATCTGCGGCTGGTGCAACCAGAGCGCGACGTGTTGGCCGCCCACTACGCCGAACACGAGGGAAAACCCTTCTACGAACCACTCATTCAGTTCATGGAGTCTGGTCCACTTATCGCCCTGCGCATCTCCGGACACCGCGTCATTGAAGGCTTTCGAGTATTGGCCGGCGCCACCGATCCCACAACGGCGGCGCCGGGCACAATCCGCGGAGACTTGGGTCGCGACTGGGGCCTCAATGTGCAACAAAACCTGGTGCACGGTAGTGATTCGGCCGAGACGGCCGAGCGCGAACTCGCCCTCTGGTTTCCCCAGCACTAGCGCCGTGCGCACAGAGGCCCCGAGGTGGGGCTCGCGTCAGGCCGGCTAAATAAAGAGCAGCGGGAATTGGACGTAAATGGTGAGGGCGATGGTGGCGAATGTCGCCACAATCGGCACCCAACTAAACGGCGCAAGGGTTGCTCCCGCCTTGGTCAGCCAGCGCGCCTGGCCGAAGAGTCCCTCGCGGGCCGCCCACGGAACAAACACCCAAAACAAGATCGTGTGTAATACCCACACGACCATGCAGTAGAGGCAGAGAAAGCCGATCACGAAGACTGCTTGCTGGAACAGCCACATCAGAAATACCCAGGCGCCCAGCATTCCGAGCCCCGCAATGCGCCAGAACCACTTCTGAAAACCGGCGCCCTGGATTAATCCCACACCAATGGTGGCGACGACCGCCCAGCCGGCGATTCCCATCAGCTGGTTGGGTGCGTCCAGGAACACCCGCGCTTGCCAGGACTCCATCACGTTGCCGCAGGAGAAAAACGGGTTGATGTCACAGCTGGGTGTCGTGCCCTCGGCGGCGAGGAGGTAGCCGTCCCGGGCCAGCAAAAACGAGGCGGCGAGTGAAATCAGCCCGGTGAGGAAGAGAAACCACCCCATGGGCCGGCTGCGTTGGGCGGGTAACAGCATGAGAAGAGTATTCCACCTTGTTCTGTGAGGTGCCGCGCGATTGGTCCGCCCCAGCGATGCCCCCAGGTTAGCGAGTTTTCACCGCCGCACTTCCCACGAGAACCCGGGCCCCGCGGGTTCTTGGCTGGGGTGTGCGATACTGGGGGAAGGGTAAACGAGATCGCGGCCGCGCCCCTGGTCTCACCCGAAAAGCTTTTCGAAGCCGGAAGAGATTTCCCAGGCTTCACACCACAGACAGAATTTCTCCGGTAAGCCGGAGACACACGAATTTCGGCCCACGCCACGCGCGGGCGGCCCGGGTCGTACAAGGAGCCACCAGCGATGGTGAACAAATCAACAGAAAAGTCTGGGGACGACAAATCCCCCAAGAAAACCCCCGTCAAAAAGGCCGCTGCGTCCTCGAAGAACACCGCCGCCGGAGTCGAAGAAACCGGCGATACCCCCGCGGCATCGAAGAAAAAAGCCCCGTCTGCGCGCTCAAAGACCGCCGCCGCTCGGGGTGAATCAGCCTCGGGCGACTCAGGAAATGCCACAACTCCGAGTGCCGCCGAGAAAAAGAGTGCGGCCAAGAAGCCCTCGGCAGCCAAAAAGTCTGCGGCTACCGGCGCCACTGAGAAAAAGGCTGACGCGAAAGTGGCCCCACTGACACCGTCTTCACCGACGCAGTTGGTATTCGCTGGGCCCGATCCGGCACTCTTCCCCCAGTTCCAAGACCCCCCAGAGCCCGCTGAGCGCAATGTGCGAAAGCGCCAGCGCTCTGCTCGAGCCAACGCTGAGACGGAGCAGTCGACGCCGCAAAAGTCCCGCGGTCAACGCACAAAAGACGATTCGCCGAGCCAGCCGCAAAAAGTGCGGGGCTCCACTCGAATGGAAGCCAAGCGTCAACGCCGCCGCGAGGGGCGCGATCAGGGCCGCCGTCGCGCCGTCGTGACCGAATCAGAATTTCTCGCACGCCGCGAAAGCGTCGAGCGGGTGATGGTGGTGCGAGAGAAAGACCGCCGCACCCAAATCGCTGTGCTGGAAGACGGCGTGGCCGTCGAGCACTATGTGGCCAGCAATGATGAGGCGAGCCTCATCGGCAACGTGTATCTGGGTCGCGTCCAAAACGTCTTGCCCAGTATGGAAGCGGCCTTCGTGGACATCGGCCGAGGACGAAACGCCGTGCTCTATTCCGGAGAGGTCGACTGGGATGCCGCCACGGAAGAGGGCGCGGAGCGACCGAAAAAGATCGAAGCGGCGCTGAAAACCGGCGACAGCGTGCTCGTTCAAGTCACCAAAGACCCGGTCGGGCACAAGGGCGCCCGGCTCACGAGCCAGGTGAGCCTGCCCGGACGATACCTCGTCTATGTGCCCTCGGGCGGGATGAACGGGATCTCTCGCAAACTGCCCGATACCGAGCGCTCGCGGTTGAAAGCCATTTTGAAAACGGTGGTTCCGGAAACGGCGGGAGTGATTGTGCGCACCGCAGCGGAGGGCGCTACCGAGGAGCAACTGACCTCTGATGTTCAGCGGCTCCAGCAGCAGTGGGATTCGCTGCAGAAGGAAGCCGGGAGCAAGAAAGCCCCGGCGCTTCTCCACAGCGAGCCCGACCTTTTGGTCAAAATCATTCGCGATGTGTTCAACGAGGACTTCCACAAAATTGTCATCTCCGGCAGTGAACAACACCGAGTGATTACCGAATACCTCACCCAGGTCGCCCCCGACCTGATGGAACGCATTGAAGTGTATGAGGGGGGCGGCGACCCCTTCGATGACTACCGGGTGAGCGAAAGTATCCACAAAGCTCTCGAGCGCAAAGTGTGGCTGCCAAGCGGTGGCTCTCTCGTGATCGACCGGACTGAAGCGATGACCGTAGTCGATGTCAATACGGGCAAGTTTGTGGGCTCGGGAGGAAACCTCGAAGAGACGGTGACGAAGAACAACGTCGAGGCGGCCGAAGAAATTGTTCGCCAACTTCGCCTGCGCGACATCGGTGGAATTATCGTCATCGACTTCATCGACATGGTTCTGGAGTCCAACCGCGATTTGGTGTTGCGTCGACTCGTCGAATGTCTCGCGCGCGATCGCACCAAGCATCAGGTCGCCGAGGTGACCAGCCTGGGCCTTGTCCAAATGACCAGAAAACGCCTGGGACTGGGCCTCTTGGAGACCTTCAGCGAAACCTGCGACCACTGTCAAGGCCGCGGCGTCGTCATTGCGTCGGAGCCCGTCGGTAAGGCGAAGCAGTCTGGCTCAGCAGACGCCGGTAACAAGCGACGTAAATCCCAGACGAGCAACAGATCGGCCACGGTCGAGCCCCACCAAATTACCGACGATGCGCGCGCGGCCATCGCCCACATTGCGGCCACCACTGTCGGGGGAGCAGCGTCTGAAGAGGCGTCCGATTCGACGGCGGCGAGCAAGCCCGCAGATCCGAAGGCGTCGAGCGACGCCGCTTCGCTGCAACAAGACGACGTCCTGGGTCTGGCGGAGCTCGCTGAAGCACGGAAAAAACGTCCGAGTCGACGGGTCACACAATCGACTGAGGCGCTCGATGCAGTCTTAAGCGCCCTTCCCGAAGCACCGGCTGCCGGGAAATCGCGTCGCCGCCGGGCGAGCTCCGGCGGCGTGGTGGCCCCGGGCGACGAGACGAGTCGTGACGGTGGCGACACCGAGTAGTTTTCGGGTTGTTGGCGGGGTCGGTCTCGGCCTCGCCGGCCTCGCTGTGCTGTGGCTGTTGCGGGTCTCAACAGCCGACCAGTCGGTGGACTCTGTGCCCGCTCCGGTCATGGACGGTCTGACCCTCGCACTGAGTGTCCTCATTGAGTCTCTGCCGTTCATTGTGCTGGGAATTACCCTCTCGATCGTCGTGCAGCTGTGGATTCCACAGCGGTGGCTTTTTCGAATCCTCCCGGCCAACCGCTTTGGGCGCCGCTTCGTCATTTCCTTGCTGGGCATGTTCTTGCCCGTCTGTGAATGCGGCAACGTGCCGCTGGCGAGGGGACTTGTCGCCCGGGGATACAGCGTCTCCGACTCGATGACGTTCCTGTTGGCCGCGCCGATCATCAACCCGGTCACCATCATCACCACTCACCAGGCTTTCGGCTTTGACGACGGGATCCTGGTCGGGAGAATCCTGGGAGCGATTCTGATCGCCAATGTTCTCGGGTGGGTATTTTCTCTCCACCCCAATCCAGAATCGCTCTTGACCACCCGCTTTGCCGCTCAGTGTGCAGTGGGGCCCAGTGCGACCTCGGCGAGCAGAATGCAGCGAAGCAGTGACATGTTTTTGCGCGAAGCGACCGTGTTGATGCCCGCACTGATTGTCGGTTCGCTGGTCGCCGGGGCCATTCAGGTTCTGGTGCAGCGCGAGACCCTGGTGGCCCTCGGTCAAGACCCGTTACTGTCCGTGCTCGCGATGATGCTGCTGGCGTTTGTCATTTCTATCTGCGCCAACGTGGACTCTTTTTTCATTCTGCCCTTTGCCGATACGTTTCTGCCGGGCTCGATCCTGGCGTTTTTGCTGTTGGGGCCCATCGTGGATATTAAAATGTTGGCCCTGTTGCGTACCACCTACCGAAACAGCACACTGGTGCGGCTGACCGTGCTGACAGCGCTCATCACCGCAGCGGTGGGAACGGCGGTGAACCTTGTGGCGTAAGTTTGCGACCTGGCGGGGCCCGCTGTTCATCGGGGTCACCTCGGCCATGATTTTGTGGCTCTACTTCAGCGGGCAGCTCTCGCTGTATATCCACCCGCGCTATCACCTCTTCACCGCGGTGATGTCGATGATCGCGGTGATTGCTGTGCTCTGGGGTGTGGGTTACGCCTCCGCGTCCCCCTCGCGCCCCCGCCGCGCCTCGGGTGACGCGGAGGGGCTCGACCACGGCCACCCACACGACCACGAACACGAGCACGAAGAGGACTACCTTCCGTCTGGGCGCTGGAGCATGGCAGCGCTGGTGGGCTCGAGTGTGTTGGGTCTGGCCACGATTCTCGCCCTCGTGCTGCTGCCCCCGACAACACTCGGTTCGGTGACGGTCGAAAATCGTGCCATCAATCAAAGCGGCCTGGGTGATAGTGCCTCATCCCTGGAGGCCGCCAGCCAAGGTGATGACGCCTCCTTCGCAGCCTTTACGGTGCGCGAGTGGGCGGGTATTTTGCGTCAAACCAGCGATCCGGCATTCTTCCGGGGCAAACCCGTCGACGTAATCGGGTTTGTCGCTGAGGACCCACAAAACAGTGAGGTGTTCTACCTCACCCGGTTTGTCGTCAGTTGTTGCTCGGTTGATGCGCAACCGGTCGGCATTCCGATCAGCCTTCCCGATTGGCAGAGCGAGTGGCCAGCCGAAGCCTGGGTGCGTGTCACCGGGGAGTTCGTGGTCAACCCGAATCTTGATGAAAGCCACCCCCTCGTGGTTCGGCCAGAAAATATTGAACCCACGGAGCAGCCGCGTGAGCCGTATCTCTTCTGAGGAGGCCGACACGCGCGGTCGTCAGCGCGCGATGACTCGCTATCACCGCTCGGTGTGGGTGGTCTCCGTACTGGCATTAGTCGCCACTGTCGTTGCCCTCACCGTGTATGCCGCTCAGGGGCCACGGTTGCGGGTGGCGAGTGTGGACGTGGTGCGCGCCGTCCAGTTTCCCGGGGCCGTACTGCGTTTGGAATCTGACCGTCCACTCAGGGCCATTGACCCCGAAGACATCACCGTCCAGCCCGATACGAGGGTGTCGGTGGATGTCTCCGGGCCGATCGTGAGTGTCGTGTTTGCCCAAGCGCTGCGCTACGGCACCGACTATCGGGTGAGTATTGCCGGCGTTGCGGGTGAGACCCGAGGGGTCACGGGGCGCTGGGACTACGCGTTTTCGACCCCTTCGGCGAACCTGCACTACCTCGATCGCGGCCAGGCGGGAGCCCTCGACCGGGTGATGCGGGTCGGAACACAGGGCCGACCGCCGGAAGAAGTGTATGCCGCGGCACACATCGATGCCTTTGTCACGATCGGTTCCGCACTGATCACCGCCACACGCGAAGACGATGGCTCCAGTCGCATGGATATTGTCGAGCCGGTCGGTGACGACGTTCAACGCTTGGTTCTGCCAGAAAACACCCAAATCGACCAGCTCATCGCCCCCGCGACGGGAACGAGGTTTCTTTTCACCCTGTCCTCGCGGGACGAATCTGGTCGCTATGACCGGACACTCTTCATCGGAGATGCCGCCGGTGGAGCCAGGCCCGAGCCGCTCACCGGGTTAGATGGCGAAGTACTCCGGGTCACCAAGGCGGCCGTCACCCCCGGCTCCTCTGAGGTGGTGGCCTGGGTGGACGAAGTGCGGGTGGTCCGAATTGACCTCGACTCTGGACTGGTGTTGCCGGTGGCCGAGGAAGCTCAAGAGTTTTGGGGCGTCTCGTCGAATGGTTCCCAAGTGCTCCTCGTGGATTTGGGGGGCACCGTGGCTATTGAGGTGGACTCTTTGGAGGAGGAGCGGATCGTCCCGGGAACGCTCGGCACCAGGGAAGTCTTTGAGGGACAAACCCACCTTCTGGGCGATGGCCGCCGGGTCCAAACCGTGGTGATCGGTAATCAGACGGATACCGAATTCACCAGTCTGGTCGTTCTCGACGACGGCGAGGGCTCATCGACCCCGCTCTATCGAACACCGGATGATTTGGGCAGCATTGGACGCTTTGTCGTCTCGCCCGGTGACCAGTATGTCGCCATTGAAGTCACGCCGAACCGATTAGAGGCCGAACCGGATGGTCGGCTCCTCGAGCCCCGCGATCAACGCGTCACCACGGTCGTGGTCGATATCGATAGCGGCCAGGTGGTGCGCAGCGTTGAGGGCTTTTGGCCAATCTGGTAGCCGTGTTGCCTGGGGCCCCAGTCTCGGGTACTCTAGGGGTTTGGCTCAGACGGCACTGTCTGATGTGGCGTTTAGAGCCTATTCGCTCAAGCAAGGTGGGATAACTCGTGGTCTATGCAGTAGTGCGCGCCGGTGGGCGTCAAGAAAAAGTAGAGGTCGGATCGGTCATTACCGTCGACCGCATTGCCGCCGATGCGAAAAACTCAGTATCGCTCGAGGCGCTGCTGCTGGTCGACGGCGAGAAGGTCACCCACGACCCGAAAGCCCTCGCGAAAGTCAACGTCACCGCCGAGGTCCTCAACGACCTGCGCGGACCCAAAATCACCATTCACAAGTTCAAGAACAAAACGCGCTACCACAAGCGTCAGGGCTTCCGTGCGGAGCTCACGCGCTTGAAGGTAACCGACATTTCAGCCCAGTAGGGCCCTGGGGAAGGATTAGCTATGGCACACAAAAAGGGAGCGTCCTCGACTCGTAACGGTCGTGACTCCAATCCCCAGTATCTCGGTGTGAAGCGTTTTGGTGGACAGGTGGTGAAAGCCGGTGAGATTATTGTCCGTCAGCGTGGCACCCACTTTCACCCCGGCTCCAACGTGGGCCGCGGTAACGACGACACACTGTTTGCCCTGTCGGCGGGTGTCGTGGAGTTTGGCCACAAGGGTGGCCGTCGCGTCGTTCACATCCTCGCCTAGTCGGGTCTTGCGGCGCCGCGAAGCCGGCGCACACGCGTCTCACCCCGAGGGGGTTTCTCGATGGTGAGCGAATTTATCGACCGTGTCGTGTTGCACCTCAGCGCGGGGCGCGGGGGTCGCGGTTGCGTCTCCGTGCGCCGGGAGAAGTTCAAACCGTTGGGCGGCCCCGACGGCGGTAAAGGCGGCCACGGCGGCGATATTGTCCTCTTCGCCGACCCCCAAGTGACCACTCTGCTCGATTATCACCGCAGGCCCCATCGCTCCAGCGAGTCGGGCAGTCCGGGCATGGGTGATTCTCGCCAGGGTGCGAGCGCAGACAACGTGTATTTGGCGGTGCCGCTGGGCACCGTCGTCTCGAGTGCCGAGGGCGAGTTGATCGCTGACCTGCGAGAGCCGGGTGAACAGTGTGTGGTGGCCGAGGGCGGCCGCGGGGGATTGGGTAACTTAGCGCTGGCAAGTCCTGCGCGAAAAGCCCCCGGCTTTGCACTGCTCGGCACCGAGGGGACCCAGCGCGACGTGGTGTTGGAGCTGAAAACGCTCGCCGATGTGGCGCTGGTCGGCTATCCCAGCGCCGGAAAATCGAGCCTCATTGCGGCCATGTCTCAGGCGAGGCCCAAGATTGCCGACTATCCCTTCACCACATTGCAGCCGAACCTCGGAGTGGTGGAATCCGGTGAGACGCGCTACACCATTGCCGATGTTCCCGGTCTGATCGAGGGCGCCAGCGAAGGAAAAGGCTTAGGTCTCGAGTTTCTGCGCCACATTGAGCGCTGCCACGTGGTGGTGCACGTGATCGATATGGCCACCCTGGAGCCCGGCCGCGACCCGCTGAGCGATTTCGACGCGATTGTCCAGGAATTGGCGGCCTATCAGGTGCCCGGCGAGCAGGTCCCTCTCGCCGAACGGCCGGCGATGGTTGTGCTCAACAAAATTGATGTGCCGGACGCCAAAGAAATGGTCCAGTGGGTCGCTCCCGAATTCGAGTCTCGCGGTTACCGCGTCTTTGCGGTGAGTGCCACTAGCCGCGAGGGCCTGCGCGAATGGGGTTTCGCGATGGCACAACTGGTCGCCGAATCGCGCGCGGCGACGCGGGAGCTCGACGTCGAGCGCCCGCGCACGGTTCGCCGGCCCCACGCGGTCGACGAGCGACCCTTCGAGATCATTCGTGAGGGGCGCTCGGACGGCACGCTGTACCGGATTGTGGGGGAAAAGCCCGAACGCTTCGTCCAACAGACCGATTTTGATAACGATGAGGCCGTCGGGTACCTCTCGGACCGGCTCAATGCCCTGCGCATCGACGAGGCACTCTACGAGGCGGGGGCCACTCCGGGTGACGCGGTGGCAATCGGGCCTCACAGTGCCATGGTCTTCGACTGGGAACCCACAATCGCCGCCGCAGGCTATACCGCGACCGCCCCGCGGGGTACCGACGAACGCCTCTTTGGCCCGAGGCGCCGCAGCACCACCGAGCGTCGGGAAGAATATTACGAGCGAATGGATGAGAAGGCGGCGGCCAGAGAGGAGCTCGCCCGGGAGCGTGAGGCGGGAATGTGGAGCGATGATTCGACACAAGAGTGACATTCCCCGCGCGCAGCGCTTAGTGGTCAAAGTGGGCTCGTCGTCGATTACCGGCGAGCAGGCCGACCAGCTCGATGGTCTCGCCACTGCTCTCGCGGCCGCCCAAGCGACCGGTCAAGAAATCGTGTTGGTCTCCTCCGGAGCCATTGCGAGCGGGATGCCCCAGCTCGATCTGGGGGACCGGCCGCTCGATTTGGCCACCCAACAGGCGGCGGCCGCGGTGGGCCAAAACCTTCTGATGCGCCGCTACCAGGACACCTTTGATCGCTTCCGCATCACCAGTGGCCAAGTATTACTCACCGTGGGTGATGTGGAAAACGAACCCCACCGCTCCAACGCCAAGCGCACCATCGAGCGGATGTTGGGGTTGGGGGTAATTCCTATTGTCAACGAGAACGACACGGTCGCGACCCAAGAAATCCGCTTTGGTGATAACGATCGCCTCGCCGCGCAGGTCGCCGAACTGGTCGGTGCGGATGCTCTGATTCTGCTGAGCGATGTGGAAGCGATTTACACCGCCCCTCCCGCCCAGCCGGGTTCACGCCCGGTGGAGGTCGTCGAGGCCGATGACGACCTCTCCTGGTTGGTTCTCGAAAGCGCCGTGGTGAACACGGTGGGAACCGGTGGTGCGGTGACGAAGGTGAGTGCCGCCCGACTGGCCACCGCATCGGGTATTCCCACGCTGGTGACCGGAACCTGGTTGGTCGCCGATGCACTGGCCGGTCAGGGCCCCGGCACCTGGTTTATCGCCGACGTACACTAGGGCCACAGCGGAATCGGGGGAGCGATGAGAGACAATCCTGAGATGAATCCAGACTTTGTGCGCCTGCTGGAGGAAACCCGTGAGGCGTCACAAAGCCTGCGCACGCAGTCCTCTGCGGTGAAAGACGAGGTGCTCACCAGGCTCGCCGAGTCCTTGCGCGAGCGCTCGGACGATATCGTCGCAGCCAATGCCCTCGATGAGCAGAAGGGTGTCGCCGCCGGTGTCGCCAGTGGCCTGCTCGATCGACTGCGATTAACTCCGGAGCGCATTGAGGGGCTTGCCCTCGCGGTGGAAGACATCCGCGGGCTTGCTGACCCGATCGGTCAGGTCCAACGCGGCCACCAACTGCCCAACGGGTTGCGCGTTCAGCAGGTGCGGGTGCCCTTCGGTGTCATCGGAGCCATCTACGAAGCCCGCCCGAACGTCACGGTCGACATCGCGGCACTGTGTATTAAAAGCGGAAACGCCGCGGTACTCCGCGGCGGCAGTCTCGCGGAAGAATCCAATCGAGTTCTCGTCGACATCATCTCTGGGGCCTTAGCGGACTGCGGGCTCCCCCGGGAGGCGATCAGCACCATCGATGAGTTTGGCCGAGAGGGTGCCACCTGGTTGATGCGGGCAAGGGGTCTGATCGACGTTCTGATTCCCCGCGGATCGGCGGCCCTGATCCAGTCGGTGGTGAGCGAATCCCAGGTGCCGGTGATCGAAACCGGTGAAGGCAACGTGCACATTTATGTCGACCATTCGGCTGACCACCAGCAGGCCATCGACATTGTCCTCAACGCCAAGGTTCAACGCCCGAGCGTGTGTAACGCGGTGGAGACGGTACTCATCCACCGCGATGAGGCCGCAGGCCTGATTCCGCCCCTAGTCGACGCGTTGAGCGCGCAGGGGGTAAGAGTTCACGGTTGCGAGGCCACCCAAGCGCTCGCCGCCGTGGAGCCTGCGAGCACCGAGGATTGGTCGAGGGAGTACCTCTCACTCGACCTGGCAATGAAAGTGGTCGACGACGTTGACGAGGCGATTGGTCACATTCGGACCTACTCCACCGGGCACACCGAATCGATCCTGACCGAGAGTGTGACCCGGGCCGAACAGTTTCTGCGCGAAGTAGATTCTGCTGTGGTGATGGTGAACACGTCGACCCGGTTTACCGATGGTGGCGAGTTTGGTTTCGGCGCGGAGGTGGGCATTTCGACCCAAAAACTCCACGCCCGGGGCCCCATGGGGTTGCCGGAGCTCACCAGCACCAAATGGATCGTGCGGGGATTGGGTCACACTCGCGGCTGAGAGTCATGCCCGCGGGGAGATGACACGATAAGTTAGTACTACGAGTTAAGGGAGGGTGTACGAATGGAACACGCCACGGGCGCTGTCGTGCTTGCCGCTGAAGTGGTCAACGAACTGCCGGTTCCGGCCATTGTGTACGGTCTGGGGTTCCTTGTCGCCTTTATCGCGCTTGCTTTTGTGACCTACAGTTACCGCAATGTGGCCAATCGGCACCGAGCCAAGGGCGGTTCACCCCACGGCGGCCAGCACTAGGACCCCATGGCCACTCCTCGACCACCCCGTATCGGGATTATGGGTGGCACGTTTGACCCCATTCACCACGGTCACTTGGTCGCTGCCAGCGAGGTTCAAATGAGTATGAACCTCGACGAGGTCATTTTTGTCCCCACCGGTCGACCCGCGGACAAGTCCGATGTGACGCCGAGCGAGCACCGCTACCTGATGGCGGTGATTGCGACCGCGTCAAACCCCCGGTTCCAGGTGAGCCGGGTCGACATCGATCGGCCGGGGCCGACCTACACAATCGACACTCTTCGGGATATGCGGGCACGATATCCGGATGCTGAGTTGTTCTTCATCACCGGTGCGGATGCAATCACGCAGGTCCTCAGTTGGCGAGACGCCCCCGTGCTGTGGGAGTTGGCTCACTTTGTCGCCGTCACCAGGCCCGGACACGAGTTGAGCGTGGAGGGTATTCCTGGTGGAGTGGTGAGCGTATTAGAGGTTCCCGCGTTGGCTATTTCCTCGACGGATTGCCGAAAGAGGGTGCACGAAGCCAGGCCGCCGTGGTACCTGGTGCCAGACGGCGTGGTTCAATACATCGGCAAGCATGGTTTGTATCGGAGTGACGTATGACACCCCCTGAGGGCAATCCGCTGCCTTCCCGGCGTGCGCTGCGGGAACAGCAGGGGTGGCTGACCGGAGCAATAGACCTTCCCGATGTCACCGAAGATGCACGCCCCGCCGAACCCTTAACTGAGACTTCGCCCCCGGCGAGTGCGGTGCCCACTGCCGGCAGTGCCCCTCCTTCTCCTCCGGAGCCACCGGCCCAGACTCCGCCGCTCACTCGCCGGCAGCGCCGCGAGAGAGAAACAGCGCTCGCGACGGGCTCCATCCCGCTGACGCCAGAGCCGGGACCGCCAGAACCAGCAGCCCCAGCTCCCACCCCGCCAGCTCCTGCTGCACCAGCGCCCGCCGTGCCAGCGCCCGCCGTGCCAGAGCCGACCGCAGTCGAGGCCCCCTTCTCGACCCCTCCGATGAGGGACTACGGTGTTGACAATTACCCTGCTGTAGCGCCAGGTTCTCCACCGGCAGGGGCGTCATCCCCGACGCCCCCCACCACGCCACCTGCACCCGCCATGCCCCCTTCAGGTCCTGCGCGCGGTGCAGAGCCTGACTCGCGCACGCCCCCTGAGCGACTACTCACCCGACGCGAGCGGCGCGAAATGGAACTGCGGGGTGAGCCGGTGCCCGAAACGGGCAAGATTCCGGTACTGCCCGAACCCACTTCGCCAACGCGCGCGGGCGACGGGAGCGCCTCGTTCACCACGGGCCCCACGCCGGGTGTCTCGTTAGAGGCGAGTGAACACGACAGGGTCGGCCAACCACCATCGGTTGAGGCGAAGCCGCTTCCACCCGTATTTGGTCCGGGCATTGTTCAGGAAGACACTCACACAGCGGCGGCCCGCACAGTGGGCGTGGGCGTCGACGCCACGCACGCGCTGATTCTTCCCGTGGCACCGACGATGGACGTCTCAGGCCCGATGGGCGATACGGGTGAGGTCTTGGTCACCGGCAACATGCCACTGCCGCGTCACGTGTCGGAGCAGGCCCTCACGGGCACCCTCGAAATGGAAGAGGACCACAGCCCCTATGACCAAGCCGATGGCAGTAGTTTTACGACGCCGATTCGTGCAACCGACGCCGTGTCGTCGAGAACTATCCAGGTGGATCAACCGATGATTAGACGGCCGCGCTGGGGCGCGGCATCGATTGTTCTGGGTTCTTCGGCCGCCATTTTGGGCGTCACCGCGTTGGGTCTTCTCGCTCTGGCGTTGCTCACCGACATTGTCGAGTCGCCTTTCTAGTGGCGAAGGCGCAGGAGTCTCCCCTCCAGTTGGCCGCCTCGGCGGCCTGGGCAAAGGGCGCCGTAGATCCCGTTGCTCTCGACGTCTCAACCCGACTCGCGCTCAGTGACACGTTTCTCATCGTCAGTGGGCGCAGCGAGAGGAACACGCGGGCCATTGCCGACGGAATTGAAGAGGAGCTCCTGAGCGACGGAGTCAAGCTGTTACGGCGTGAGGGCAAGGCTGACGGGCGCTGGATTTTGTTGGATTTTGGGGGCCTCGTCGTGCACATTTTCCACGACGAAGAGCGCGGCTTTTATGCGCTCGAGCGGCTCTGGAAGGATTGCCCAGTACTCCCACTCGACCTTCCCGCGGAGCCTTCAGCCGCCAGCGAATAAGTGGGCCCAGGAGACCAGCTGGTGTAGTAATCTGGGGGCTTCGGGGCCTGTGGCGCAGCTGGTAGCGCACCTGCATGGCATGCAGGGGGTCAGGGGTTCGAGTCCCCTCAGGTCCACGATGGTGTCCTTCCCCCAGCCCCTTTGCATCTGGGCGCTTTTAGGCTGTGGCCTATGACTGAGCACATCGACCCGCTGGAGCGGCACACCGATTACGGCGAGATTGCCCTGGAGGAGGGGTCGCTCCTGTCGGATCCGATTGCCCAATTTCGGGTGTGGTTGCAGGAGGCAGACGACGAGGGAATCTACGAGCCCAACGCCATGGTGGTCTCCACCATCGACCCGGATGGCACACCCACGATTCGCACTGTGCTGTTGCGCGGGGTGAGTGATGAGGGCTTCGCCTTCTATACCGACTACACCTCGCAAAAGGGCGTCGCACTGGCGGCGAATCCCCAGCTGGCGGCGGTGTTTCCCTGGTACTCCCTGCACCGGCAGGTGAAAATCCGCGGTGTGGCGGAAAAAGTCTCCGAAGAAGATTCGGATGCCTATTTTTCCACTCGCCCCCGGGATTCGAGGATTGGGGCGTGGGCGAGCGACCAGTCGCAGCCGATCGACTCGAGGGCGGCGCTGGAAGAAAAGGTTCAGAAGATGGAAGAGAGCTTTGCGGGAGTAGACGATGTGCCGCGGCCAGAAAAATGGGGTGGCTTCCTCATTCGTCCGCGCTCCATTGAATTCTGGGCCGGCAGGCGCTCTCGCCTGCACGACCGGGTGCGCTTTGTCAGGCACGAGTCTGGGTGGAGTCCAGAGAGACTGCAGCCCTAAACACGGCACTCTCGGGTGTGGGTCTCACACCCCCTGACCGTACGGTCACCTCCCTCCCAGGCGATACTGACCCGGTGTGGGAATACTGTGGGGCACTGGCGCGTTAGCGTGAGTAGGTTTCCGGAAAGAAAGAGGTGTGTCGTGGGTCAGAGCATTGAATTAGGTATCGGCACTTTTGGTGATGTCACGGCCCGAGCTGACGGCAGCACCACGTCCTACGCCCAGGTGTTGAGAGATGTCGTGGAAGAGGCCGTACTGGCCGACGAGTTGGGCATCGACACGATTGATCTGGGTGAGCACCACCGCGATGATTTTGCGATTTCCTCCCCCGAGACCGTGTTGGCGGGCATTGCCACGAAAACCTCCCGCATCAAGTTGTCTTCCGGGGTGACGGTGTTGAGCTCTGATGACCCCATCCGTGTCTTCCAGCGTTTCGCGACCCTGGACGCGCTCTCTGAGGGCCGCGCCGAAATTATTGTGGGCCGCGGCTCGTTTACCGAATCCTTTCCCCTCTTTGGCCTCGAGTTGCACGACTACGAAGTGCTCTTCGAAGAAAAGCTGAACCTGCTCGCCGAGTTACTCAAGGAGACTCCCGTCACCTGGGAGGGAACAATTCGGCCACCGCTGACCAATCAAGACGTCTTCCCGAAGTCTCATTCGGGAGCAATCCGCGCCTGGGTCGGAGTCGGCGGAAGCCCCGAATCGGTGGTGCGCACGGCGCGTTACGGCTTCCCCCTGATGCTGGCGATTATCGGTGGCCCGCACGAGCGTTTCGCTCCGTATGCCGACCTGTACCGGCGCGCCATGGATCAGATGGGCCACGCCCCGCAGCCGATCGGTATTCACACACCGGGCCACATCGCGCAGACCGATGAGCAGGCGATCGAGGAAATGTGGCCCCACTATGAGCAGATGTTCGGTCGAATCGGGCGCGAGCGCGGTTGGGGCCCAATGACTAAAGAGCACTACCTCAATGAAGTCCACCACGGTGCCCTGGTGGTCGGTTCTCCAGAGACGGTGGCGAAGAAAATCGCGGGCGCCCTGACGTCAGTGGGGGCGAGTCGGTTCCACCTTAAATACTCGACGGGTCCGATGTCCCACAGCACCCTGATGCACTCAATCGAACTCTACGGAACACGGGTGATGCCGATGGTGCGCGAAATGGTCCAGGAAGCGGTTCCGGCCTAGTTCCCGGTCAATGACCCGTGACACGTGTGGGGGCCCCGCGACCACGTCGCGGGGCCCCCACACGTTCCTGCGTTGAGCTGCGGTGCCCCCTTACGGAGTGACGACCTCGATGCCGGATGCTTCTGAGGCATCGGCAACGCTTCCGCCGTTGGTCATATCGCTAAAGCCCATCTGGTTCATCTGGGCGATGGCTTGACCGGAGCGATTTCCCGATCGGCAGTAGATGAAGTAGTCCCCGTCTTGGTCGAGTTCCATTACCTGGGCGGCGAAGTCGGGTGACTGCACGTCGATGTTGACGGCACCCTCCAGGTGTCCGCTGGCGAATTCTGCCGGGGTGCGAACGTCAATAATCACGGTGTCCTGGCTCAGTTCGACTGGCTCGGCACTCGAGCAGGCGGCCAAGCTCGCGGTGACGCCCAACAGCACGGCGATGGTGGCAAAAAATCTCTTCACGGCTAACCCTTTCTGAAACGAATAGTGCTCCCAGTCTAGCAATACCCCAGGGGGTATTGCTAGCCATTCGTGTCGTGGGTTTTCAGCTGCGCTTTCACCCCGTCGATGATCGAGTGCGCAGCCATCTGGAAAGGTCTCACCACGGTGACGTGGGGATAGCCCTCGAATGTCTCTGCGGTCCTCGTATCGAGGGCAGTGAGGCAAATGGAGCCGCCAAACTCGAGGCGTTGGAGGGCTTCCAGCACGACCATATTGGTGGTGCGATCCGGCGCGGCACACACCACCGTCCGGGTCTCGTGCAGCGGTAGTGCTTTGATGAAGTCCGGATCGCTGGCATCCCCGTAAAGGGTGTCCACCCCGTAGGCGCCAATGGCTTTGAGTGCCCGAGGGTCGAGGTCGACCACGAGCAGTTCGCTACCCTCGTCGCGCAACCCCCGCACAATGTCTGAACCCAGCCGGCCGGCACCGATCACAATCGCGTCGTAGGGGTGGGACGTGTTCTGTTCCACCCCGGAGCCCTGAAAGCGCCGCTCAATGACCCGGGTGAGCGGCGAGAGCCATACCAGCAGGCGCTCCTGGTAGCTGATGAAGTAGGTGGACATGGTGATGGTGAATATGGCGACCAGGGTAATCAGGCTCAAGAGGTCGTCGTTTACCTGCCCGAGGCTATAGCCCAAGGCGACAAGAATCAGAGAAAACTCACTGATTTGGGCAATGGTGAGCCCCGTTTTGAGCGACACGGTCGCGCGGTAGCCCTGGGCCAGCATGACGGCCAGGACGATGACCGGCTTACCGATCAGGATGAACACCGTGACGATGAGTGCCGGCACAAGCTGGGAAATCGCGCCATCGAGAGTGAGCGAGGAGCCCAGTTCAATGAAGAAGAACAAAATCATAATGTCGCGCAGGCTCACCATCCGGGCGCCCAAACTCTCCCGGTAGGGCGTCGAGGCTAAGGCCACACCGGCGACAAAAGCGCCAATTTCCATGCTCAAACCCAGCCATGAGCTCGCCGCCGCGAGCATGACCGCCCAGGACACCCCAAAGACTAAAGTCAACTCTTGGTTTTTGGCCATCCACTCCAGCAGTCGTGGCAGCACCAGGCGAGACATCAGCGCCACACCCGCGAGAAAGAGAAGGCCGCCGCCGAGAGTCCAGGCAATCTCTGACGCAAGAGCCTGTTCGCCGGGTTGACCGAGCGTGACGATGGCGAGCATGGCGATGACGACCAAAATGTCTTGGACGATCAGGATTCCCACCGCAATGCGCCCGTGGAGCTGATCGAGCTCGCGCCGGTCGCCCAACAGCTTCACCACGATGATCGTCGACGAGAACGTCAAGGCCACCGCGATATAGACCGCGGAAGACGAATCCCAGCCCAGGCCCAGCGCGAGCAGATAGCCCAGTAATCCGGTGAGGAGCACTTGCCCTGCGCCGGTAATGAGGGCCACCGGACCAATGGCTCTAATGAGATGGATGTCGAGTTTGAGGCCGACGAGGAACAGCAAAATGGCGATGCCCAATTTTGCGAGAAGTTTGATTTCGTCTTCTGCGCTGACCAAACCCAAAAACGCGGGCCCACCCAGCACCCCGACGACGATATAGGCGACGATGACCGGTTGCCTCAGTAGTTTGGCCAAGAGACCACCGGCGAGGGCCAACCCGAGGACGGCCGCAATTTGCACAAATGTCTCGTTGACCATATCGCCACGCTACCAGCGGGGGTCCCCGGACCCCGGGGAATGGGGCGTTAACGTGGGGTAGTGCTTTCTCTCCGTTCGCCCAGTCGATGGCGCCACCCCCGACGCCTCTCCGTCATCACCCTGGTGAGTACCCTGCTGCTCTCTGGTTGTACGGGGGCGCTCACCGCGAGTCCCGGAGGAGACAGTCCACTCGGCGAGAGTCTCGCCTCGGACCCACAACCGACCGAAGACGCCTTTAGTTTCCCCGATCTAGACGGCGTGGAGGCCGAGGACCTGGACCCGGTCAGCGCTGTCGATCCGGCCGCGGACATCGTTGCGGGCTGGAGCCTGGAAGAAAAAGTCGCCTCGCTGTTTATGGTCCACGTCCCCGGAGATCGAACGGAGAACCACCAACAGGTGTTCGATACTCTCCCGGTTGGGGGGTTTCTTCTCCTCGGAGACAACATTTCCGGCAGTATCGACCAATCGCGTCCTTTTGTTGACTCCCTGCGGACCATGGCCGAGAGTGACCTGCTGATCGCGGTCGATCAAGAGGGTGGTGCGGTCCAGCGGCTTCGACCCGATGATTTCCCCAGTGCGAGCGAGCTTGGCGCCGAAGACGTTGAGGTCACCACAGAGGTGACCCGCGAGCGTAATCGTCTCGTGTTCGATGTCGGCGCCAACCTCAACCTCGGGGTGGTCGCCGATTTAAGCCCGGGAGAAGATGCCTACATCCACGACCGATCCTTTGGCTCTGAACCCAACGAGGTGAGCGACCGGGTCCACGCCGCCCTCCAGGGGTCAGTTGACGGGGTCGCGGTGGCCGTCAAGCACTTTCCCGGCCACGGGTTGACCGCCGAGGACACTCATCGGACCCTCGGTGTCGCCGAGGAGAGTTTTCAGCAGTGGGGCGATGGTCACGCGGTGCCTTTTCGGGCGGCCGTGGATCAGCAGGTTTCGCTGTTGATGCTCGGCCATTTGGTCATGGAGGACATCGATGATCAGCCGGCATCACTGTCTGCGTCGTGGGTTCAACTGCTGCGCGACCAGTGGGGCTACCGGGGGGTCATCGTGACCGACGATCTCTCGATGCTCGAAGACTCGGGCGACTCGCGCTTTGTGGACCCCGCCGAAAATGCCGTCGCCGCGTTTATGGCAGGCGCCGACATGGTCATTGACAGCGGGGGCCTTACCCTCCAGCAGACGACGAGTCGACTGGAGACCATGGTCGAGGCGGTCGTGGCAGCAGTCGATGACGGCGAGATGAGCGAGTCGCAGATCGACCAGGCGGCGCTTCGAGTTCTGAGGTTACGCGAATCACTCGGGGGAGTGGCTCGGCCACTCGAGGACACCGAGTCGGGCGAGCTCGACGGCTAAACCGGCACCGTTTGACGCGGATACCCACGGGGTGACCTCGGGGTCCAGGGTGCGATTGGTGTGAGAGCGGCCACCCGCGAGGAGGGCTTCTGGCGCCAAGAGCTCCCGAATGGCAATGGCTCGAACCTGGTCCGGGTGATTCATGGCGAAGCGCGAATACAGCTCCTCATCGTGCTGGCCGTCATCACCAATGAGAATCCAGCGCACGTGGGGAAAATCGGCGGCCAAGCGCTCGAGACTCTCTTTCTTGTGGTCGCGACCGCTTCGAAAGATTCGGTCGGTGGTGGGCCCCCAGTCGGTCAAGAGCAGTGAGCCCATCGGATAGAGGTGGCGTTTGAGAAACCGGCTAATGGTGGGTTGGACGTTCCAGGCGCCCGTGGAGAGGTAAATCACGGGGCAGCCCGGGTATTGGCGCACGGTGCGCTCCAGTAAGACGGCCATCCCGGGCACCGGGCGCCTCGCGTGTTCGTCTCGCACAAAAGAGTTCCAGGCGGCCAAAAAAGGTCGGGGTAAGGCCGTGACCATGACCGTGTCATCCACATCACAAATCACGCCGATGTCTTGGTGATCCGCGACGATGAACACTCGGGCGCGTACGGGAAGGCCGTCGCCCACACGCATCCACACGTCGTGCCAGCCTGGGCTGAGGGACACCTCGAGGGTGTGGTCGATTACCCCGCCGCGGTCGGCCTGGACGACGAGGGTTTGGCCGTCGGCTTGAAGGGTGACTTCGGCGAAAGGAATGGGAGCGGACGTAAAGGAACGCCAGCCACGAATTTTTTTGGGACCACTGGCTTCAGGGTCTGGCTTCGCCGCGAGAACCACTCGAGCGAGAACCCTGATCCAGGACGTGCTGCCGTAACCGCGGAAGGGGATGACCTGAGGAACCAGACCGCGTGCCAATCCGGAGCGCACGCGCCGGCGTTGGAACCAGTCTTCGATGCGGGCCGCCCGATGGATCGGGCTCTCAGGGTTGTGCGGAGGCTTGGTCGATCGGTCCTCCGGTCTGGCCACGCCCCCACTGTAGTTGGGAAAGCTGTTGTGGGGAATGTCTGTGGAAAATACAACGAGTTTCGATATTCCTGTTACGGGTTTGTTATTGTGGAGAGCAGTTCTAAAAAAGCGCCGTCGTCGCAGAGGTCTAATTGGCTACTAGCCGGTTAGCTTTTCAGGGCTCATTTAGAAAAAGGCCAGCTGGTACACAGCTATCTAACTGCTCGAGACGCCGAGCACGCGTCCACAAGACGGGAAGCACTGAGGGTGAACACGAAGAAATCGGAAGACAACATCATCGCGGGTTACGGCCCGGTCCGGGTTGCGCCCGTGCAATTGCGCAGCACAAAACGCGTGTCGAACATCTTGGACGCAGCGGCCGCCTACGTCGCCCAAAACGGGTACGAAACCCTCACCACCGCGGCTATTGCGGACACTAGTGGGGCGTCCATCGGCACCATTTACCGCTACTTTCCCGACCGACTGGCGATGCTCCAAACACTCGCCGGGCGAAACCAACAGCGCGCACTCGACGCGCTACGCGAGGCGATTCGAAGCGCCAAGCCCCGCACACTGAGCGCCGGACTGGACGTCGTCGTCGACTGTATGGAGGACCTGTTTCGAAACGAACCGGGTTACCGCTCGATTCGAGCCGGAGACCCCATCGACATCCGCCCGGTCAGTGAAGCGCGGATGGGCAACCAAGAGTTGTCCCAGGTCATGATCGAGGAATTTTCAGAGAGTATCGACATGCCGCTGGACTCGAAAGGGCGCCTCGCGCTGGAGACCGGAGTCGAGGCGCTCGATGCGCTCTTGACCCGAGCATTCCTCCGGGTCGAGCGCGGTGACAAGGCGATCATCGCTGAAGCGAGGCGGATATTTCACCTCATTGTGACCGACGCGGTGAACTGAGCCGACATTACAAGTTCCTGAGAGACTCCCAGAAAAGGGCGAATCTCGTGCCCGCCTCGGTAGTGGCCCTGGTTGACTGAGGGATTACGTCCACGGTCGGCCCAGCACGCGGAGAGTTTCGCCAATGATTGAGTATCGACGCGTGCACAAAACGTTTGCCGGGGGAAACGTCGCCGTGCGGGATTTTTCGCTCACAATCCCCAGTGGGTCACTGACGGTTCTCGTCGGGTCGAGCGGCTGCGGCAAAACGACGCTGCTTCGGATGGTCAACCGCATGGTCGAACCGGATTCGGGCAGCGTGCTCATTGATGACGAGGATGTGCGCCAGCGAGACCCCGTCACCTTGCGCCGCTCGGTCGGCTACGTCATGCAAAGCGGTGGCCTACTGCCCCATAAGAGCGTCCTGGACAATATTCAAACGGTCTCCCGCCTCGTGGGGACCCCCAAGGAGCACTCGAGACAGCGCGCGGGGGAACTGATGGACCTCGTGGGACTCGACTCCACTCTCGCCACGCGCTACCCCCAACAACTCTCCGGCGGCCAACAGCAGCGCGTGGGTGTTGCGAGAGCACTCGCGGTCGATCCCAACATTTTGCTGATGGACGAGCCCTTCGGTGCCGTTGACCCGGTGGTCCGACGCGACCTCCAGCGAGAACTGCTCGATATTCAGGCGAGGCTCGCGAAAACGGTGGTGTTTGTCACCCACGACATCGATGAAGCGTTCCTTGTCGCTGACCAAATGGTAATTCTTCGAGAGGGCGCTGAAGTGGCCCAACAGGGCACCCCGGAAGACATCCTCAGTAACCCGGCAGACGAGTTTGTGGCCTCATTTGTCGGCCACACCACGGCCGCACGGCGGCTCGAGCGCAGCGACAGCCACCCCGATGTCGTTGTGGATACCGAGGGGCGTATTCAGGGACGCCTCGAGCGTTAGGAACTCCTCGTGAGCTGGGTGTGGGACAACACTGACGCGATTGTGCGCCTGACAATCGAGCACGTGTGGCTCTCGACGATTCCGATTGTGCTGGGCGGCCTCCTCTCAGTACCCGTGGGCTGGCTGGCCAATCGCTTTCGGACTCTGCGCGGAGTCATCCTCGCGGTGGTGGGGATTTTGTACACCATCCCTTCGCTGGCGCTATTCGTCCTCATTCCTCCGCTCCTGGGCCTGCCGTTTCTCTCACCGCTGAACGTGATCATCGCGCTGGTCGTCTACGCGGTAGCCATCATGTCCAGAAACGCCGCCGATGCGTTTGCGAGCATCGACCCGTCTGCTCTTCGCGCGGCCACCGCCGTGGGATACGGCCCCTGGCAGCGCTTTTTCCAGGTCGAGCTTCCCCTCGCGGGCCCTGTGTTGGTTGCGGGATTGCGTGTCGTCGCCGTCAGCACCGTGTCGCTGGTCACCGTTGGAGTGTTGGTGGGGGTGCAAAGCCTGGGTTATTTCTTCACCGACGGATTTCAACGTCGTATCGAAGCAGAAATTCTCACCGGAATTGTGATGACCGTGTTCGTTGCTGCCCTGTTTGATGCCGCACTCGTCCTGGCCGGGCGCCTCGGAATGCCGTGGGCACGATTGGCGATGGCTCGAGCCGGCCAGGAGGTGAGCTAATGGACATCTTCAACGACGCGATGCTGTGGCTGACCGACCCGGAAAACTGGGCCGGTGCGGGGTCAATCCCCGTTCGCACGCTCGAGCACCTGACCTTTACCGCGCTCGCCGTGCTGGTCGCCGCGATCATTGCCGTGCCCCTGGGCTACTACATCGGCCACACCGGCCGGGGACGGGTCCTCGCGGTGGGGACTGCGGGTGCCGCCAGAGCGCTGCCCACCTTCGGGTTAATGCTCTACCTGGTGTTGATCTTTGGCGTATCCGAGCGAGCGACCGCCGCCACCGTCGCACTGGTCCTCCTGGCGATACCACCCCTTTTGGCTGGCGCTTATGCGGGTGTGGATCAAATTAACCGGGCCACTATTGACGCCGCCAAAGCCCAAGGAATGACCGACTGGCAGATACTCACCCGAGTCGAAATACCGCTTTCGTTGCCACTACTGATCGGTGGTGTGCGCGGGGCCACGCTTCAAGTGGTCGCCACGGTCACCCTCATCGCGTATGTCGGCCTGGGCGGGCTGGGCTACGACATTATTCAGGGGATCCCGCTTCGCCGGCTAGATCAAATGGTGGGAGCAGCGCTGCTCATCATCGCCCTGGCGCTCGTCATTGACGGGCTGCTGGCAGTTCTCACCCGATTGGCCACCCCGCACGGGGTGAGCACAGGTCGAGGTGTTGATGTCCGGGCGCGCGAAAAACGCGTTGACCGGTCAGGCAGGCTGTCGCCTGCCACCCGTGTGACACAGTGAACAACAAGGAAGAGAGACACACCACACAATGACATTACGACGCAACACACTCCTGATTGGTGGGCTGGTGGCAACCGCTGGCCTGCTCGCGGGTTGTAGCACGGAAGGGTCCACCATCGTGGTGGGTTCGCAGGCTTACTACTCCAACGAAATCGTCGCCGAAGTGTATGCCCAGGCCCTCGAGGCCGATGGGCACACCGTGGAGAGAAACTTCCAAATCGGTCAGCGCGAGGCCTACCTCCCCGCGCTCGAGGCGGGCGAAGTGCAGTTGTTCCCGGAATACACCGGCAACTTGCTGCAGTACTACTCGCCCGATGCAACGGCGACCCAGGCCGATGAGGTCTACTCCCAGTTGCAGGGCGCGCTGCCAGAAAACCTACAGGCGCTCGCGATGTCCCCGGCGACTGACCAGGACTCCTACAACGTCACCGCTGAATTCGCCGAGGCCAACGGTCTTGTCGAAATCGGCGACCTCGCGGGAGTGAGTCCCCTGGTCCTGGGTGGTGCTCCTGAACTCGAAGAGCGCCCCTACGGCCCCGACGGTCTGCTAGAGACCTACGGTGTCGAGGCTGACTTCAGTGCCACCGGTGAAGTCACCCTCGAGGCGTTGCTCTCGGGAGAGGTCCAGGTCGCCAACATTTACACCGGTAACCCCGCGATCGCCGCCGAGAATCTGGTGACCCTGGCCGACCCAGAGGGACTATTCCTCTCGTCGAACCTGGTCCCCATTGCCTCCGAGGATGTCGCGGATTCCATCGCGCCAGTGATCAACCCGATCAGTGAAGCGATGAGCCCCGGTGACCTGGTTGCGATGAACCTGCAGTCAACAGCAGACGGGATGTCTTCAGCAGATATCGCCGCCGAGTGGTTGGCAGAAAACGGCTTCTAGGGAGCCTAAAAAACTGGGGGGCCTGGGACACCAGGCCCCCCAGCTTTTTCTGCCGACTCCGCTGGTCCTGCCCACCCTGAGCAGTCGTCACGCGGCAGTCGTCACGGGGCAGACGACACGGGGCTTAGGGCACGGGCCCGAGGGTGTGCGGGTTTCGATGCTGCGGGTCTCGATGTTGCGGGCCATTCGCTGCCTGCCGCCGGGGCTCCCAGTGGCGGGGTTAGCGCGATGAACCAGCCGAGTCACCGGTAATCTCGGTGACGTCTTCTCCCGCAGAACGGTTCGTGAAGCGCATCAGGAAGTGTTTGACCACCCAGACAAGAAGCGAGAAGACCACGAAAATTCCGATGAAGACCCAGCCGGCCCAGTCAAACTGGTCCTTTAGCTCCCGGTATGTCTCGGCAGCACCCGCTCCTACCGAGACGTAGATAAACGACCAAAGCGTGCAGGCCGGTGTCGTCCAGGCCATAAAACGCCGGTAGCGCATTGTCGACATTCCGGCGACCATCGGAACAACGGAGTGAAAAACGGGGAGGAAGCGCGAAATAAACACCGCAATTCCACCACGACGGTCCACGAAGCGATCCGCCTTCGCCAAACGCTCGGGTCCAAGGCGTGCCCCCAGTGTTCCGCCGCGCAGTTTGGGCCCAAAATAGCGACCAATGGCGAAGCCGATCGATTCGCCCACCAGCGCTCCGGCGATAATCACCACCGCCAGTGACAGGTATTCCAAAATGCCATCGACACCGGTCGATGCGACCAGAACGACCGTGTCGCCGGGGACGATAAGTCCCACCAGAACGCTGGTTTCCAACATGATGGCGACGCCGGCAAGAACAGTCCGAAGCACCGGATCTATGTCTTGGATAAAGCCCAAGAAGCTATCGATTGCCTCGTTCATTGGCTCTGATTCTACTGTTGGAAAGGTGCCAAAGCTTCGGATGTCCTGCCATTGGCAGGCCCATGCGGGTGACGGGCGACTGGGCGCCGCTGTGGCCGACGTCGGGCCAGTTGCCCCGGGGGTGCGGATTGCCTACTTTCTCTCGCCCGAAATCTCCACAGATGCGGGTGCCCCGCGCTGTAACCACTCTCGCTGGTAGTCGTCTCGAATACCGGAAGGAGCCAACAGGCTCGGTCCCTCACGCCAGGACACCGCGTGTCGGATACCGTGCAGGGCGGATAACACCCACACTTCTAGACCGTCTAAGTCGTCTGGCCGAAATCGCTCTTGAACCACGGTGACACCGCGGGTGTGAGCAATATCGGCAACGACCGATTCGGTGACACTCGCGATACGCGGCTCTTGTGGTCCCATCGAGTAAAGAGTTCGCCGGTCTGGCGACCAGGCCATGACGGTGCTGTAAGCGCCCTCACAGACGTAACCGTTTCGGACAATAATCGCCTCATCGGCGCCGCGTTCAGAGGCTTCCCCACGCAGGGCGAGCAGCGCCTCGAGGTCGGGCCCTTTCGTTCGGGGGTATTTCCTGGGGTCGAGCCGCGCTGTGGCCAGCACCGCCCAATCTGTGACGGCTGGCCGAGGGCGAAGTTGGTAGCGAAAGGTCCACTGGTCGCCAGTGCCGATGAGGTCAATGCGGGGAAACCACGAACCCTCGGTGGGTAGTTGCCCCAGTACCGCATCGACAAACTCCCGGGAGGACTCGTGGAGTCGGGTGTGGGGCTCAATTCCGGTAAAAAAGCGCTCGAGGTGTCGATCGAGTGCGACCACTTTGCCGTCTTCTACGCGCCACGAGTCGGCGACCACAACAGATTCGACCGGAGTGGCTTCCGAGGGGATGAGCTGGGCATTTGACCAAAGGAAAGTCTGGTGCCGAGACATAGGCTAAAGGCTATGGCCATTCGGGCATTTCGGCGAGAACTTTCTGCACCGACCACAGCGGAGCAGGTCTTTCACGCGGTGTTCTCCTCCGACGACTGCCTGGTGTGGGTGGATGTCTCGGGCCCGTCCAAACCACCCCACAGTGTGCTCGGGAGGGGTGAACTGCATGAACTCTCGGGCCCAGACGCCCTGGAAGACCTGCGCAGACTCTGGGTAGCCAACGCGCTAGAGCTCGGGAAGGAGCGTGTTCCCCTGGGGCTCATGGTGGTCCTGCCCTACGACCTCAGCGCACTCACACTGCAGCACCCCGGCGAGTGGCGGGTACCAGAAGACTGGGATGAACCCCTGCGGGTCGTCGCCCTGCACCAGAGCATCAGCGTGGACTGGTCGAGCGGTGTTGCAACCGCGTGGATGCGAGGTGATGACGAAGAGGATTTTGACCACGAGGAGTTCGACCACTACGTGCGGCGCGTAGAAAAAGCGCTGGCGTCACGTGCAACACCCACCAGCGATGTGCCTCAGCCGGCGGGTCGTGCACGCTGGCGAGATACACCCCCGGCCTACCGGGGGATGATTGCGAGTGCCCGGGAGGCGATCAGGGACGGTGAGGCTTACCAACTCTGTGTGACCACGCAGGTCACGGTGGACTCAGACCTGTCGGATTGGCAACTCCACAGCCTGCTTCGCCGGGTCTCTCCCGCACCCCACCAGGCGCTGTTGCGCCTCGGGGGAGTCTCCATGGTGTCGGCCTCACCGGAAACGTTTTTACACCTCGATCGTGACCGAACGCTCACCACCCGACCGATTAAAGGCACCCGGCCACGAGGGGAGAGCGAAGAAGATGATCAGCGTTTGATGACCGAGCTTCTGCAGAGCGAAAAAGAACAGGCCGAAAATCTCATGATTGTCGACCTGATGCGAAACGATTTTTTGCAGGTTTGCGCGGTCGATAGTGTCCGGGTCGCAGGCCTTTTCGAGGTGGAAACATTTTCTACCGTGCACCAGTTGGTCTCGACGGTTACCGGTGTTCTCGACGAGGGGTACGACGGAATCGACGCGCTGAGAGCGTGTTTCCCGGCGGGGTCGATGACAGGTGCACCCAAATCGCGCGCCGTGCGCCTGTTGACCGAGTGGGAAAGCGGCCCGCGGGGAATCTATTCGGGGGCGTGGGGCTGGCTGCACCCCGATCTCTCGATGGAATTAGCGATGACTATTCGCACGGCGATCTTCGCCGATGGTGTGGTTCGGATCGGTACAGGCGGGGGAATTACCTGGTCGTCTCAGGTCGACGAAGAAATTGCCGAAGTGGGACACAAAGCAAAAAGCCTCTTGGAGGCGCTCGGTGTGTCCACCATTGCGTATTCTTAACTCAATGACTGAGTCCACACCCCCCGAAACGGGCGAAAGCTTCGATTTTCGTGTTCTCGAAAAGAAGTGGTCGGCCATTTGGGAACAACTCCAACCCTTCACCATCGACGACCCCAATGACCAGAGGCCTCGCAAGTACATCCTCGACATGTTCCCCTACCCGTCGGGGGACCTGCACATGGGCCACGCCGAGGTCTATGCCCTAGGCGACATCGTCGCCCGGTATTGGCGGCTGCGCGGTTTTCAGGTCCTCCACCCCATTGGTTGGGACTCTTTTGGCCTTCCGGCGGAAAATGCTGCCATCCAGCGGGGGGTAGACCCACGGGAGTGGACCTACCAAAACATCGATCAGCAGCGCCAGTCGATGAAGCGCTACGCGACGTCCTTTGACTGGTCTCGGGTGTTCCACACCTCGGATGAGGGCTATTACCGCTGGAACCAGTGGCTGTTCTTGCGCATGTATGAAAAAGGGTTGGCCTACCGAAAAGACTCGTGGGTGAATTGGGACCCGGTCGACCAAACCGTGCTGGCAAACGAACAGGTGCTTCCCGATGGCACGTCCGATCGCAGTGGCGCGGTCGTCGTCAAGAAAAAACTCACCCAGTGGTATTTCAAGATCACCGACTACGCCGATCGGCTCTTGGACGATTTGAATCAGCTGGAGGGTCGCTGGCCCCAAAAGGTCCTCACCATGCAGCGCAACTGGATTGGTCGAAGCCACGGTGCGCAAGTCGACTTTGTGATTGAGGGACACCCGGAGACCATCACCGTGTTCACCACCCGTCCCGACACCCTCTTTGGCGCCACATTCATGGTCGTCGCCCCCGAGTCGGACCTCGCCGGCCAACTCGCCGCGGGAGCCTCGAGCGAGGTTCAAGCACGCTTTGGCGACTATCTCGAAACCGTCCAAAAGTCGTCGGAAATTGAACGACAGGATCAGACTCGGGAGAAAACCGGGGTGTTCTTGGAGCGTTGGGCGATCAACCCCGTCAACGGCGAGCGTATTCCGGTGTGGACGGGCGACTACGTACTCGCCGACTACGGCACCGGCATCATCATGGCCGTTCCCGCCCACGACCAGCGTGACCTCGACTTTGCCACCACCCACGACCTGCCGGTTCGGGTGGTGGTCGATGTCACCGCACCCGTCACGGGCGCGGTGCCGGTGGTGACTCAAGAAATGCTGGATTCCGGTGAAGTACCCGAACTCGACCCTGTGGCCAGTGGGGTCGCACTGGCGGGCAAAGGCCGAATGATTAATTCGGGTCCGCTCAATGGTCTCAGTAACGACAACGCCATCACGCGCATGGTGGAACTGTTGGAAGAAGCGGGAACAGGTCGCGCCACAAAGACTTACCGTCTTCGCGACTGGCTCATTTCCCGGCAGCGCTACTGGGGGACACCGATTCCCATTGTGTACGACGAAGACGGCAACGAGATTGCGCTCACCGACGACCAGCTACCGGTCACCTTGCCGCCCAGTGAGGGCTTGGATTTACGGCCCAAAGGCGCCAGCCCGCTCGGGGCGATCGACGACTGGGTAAACACCCAGTGGAATCAGAAACCGGTCCGACGTGACGCCGACACGATGGACACCTTCGTGGATAGTTCCTGGTACTTCTTGCGCTTTTTGAGTCCCCACGACGACACTCAGGCTTTCGATCCCGCCGAAGTCGATAAATGGGCTCCGGTGGACCAGTACGTGGGTGGCGTGGAACACGCCATCTTGCACCTGCTCTATGCGCGATTCATCACGAAAGTCCTCTTCGATTTGGGGTACTTAACCTTCACCGAACCCTTTACCTCGCTACTCAACCAGGGCATGGTCATTTTGGACGGTGCCAAGATGAGCAAATCGAAGGGTAACGTCGTCTACTTTTCCGAAGAGCTCGACAATTACGGCGTGGACGCGGTGCGCCTGTCGATGGCGTTTGCCGGACCGCCCGAAGACGACATTGACTGGCGAGACGTCTCTCCGGTGGGCTCACAGAAATTCTTGGCACGCGCGTGGCGTCTCGCCAAAGACGTCCAGAGCGCACCGGGAATTGCCTTCGGTAACGGCGACGCGGCGCTGCGTCGGGCGACCCACCACGTGTTACACGACCTGCCCTTTCTGATTGAGTCCTTCAAATTCAATGTTGCGGTGGCACGGTTGATGGAACTGGTCAACGTGGCACGAAAGACCGTCGATCAAGGGCCGGGCGGTAGTGACCCGGCCGTTCGAGAAGCCACTGAAGTCATCGCCATGGCCCTGTCGATGTTCGCGCCGTACACGGCGGAAGAGATGTGGGAAATCCTGGGTTTTGACCCCAGTGTTGCCCACGCCAGCTGGCCAAGCCCCGACAACACTCTCCTGGTCGAAGAGTCCGTCGTCGCCATCGTGCAAATCAACGGCAAAGTCCGCGCACGCCTCGACGTGTCGCCCTCGATCGGCTCGGACGAACTGCGCGAGAGGGCGCTCTCCGATGAGACCATCAGCGGCCTCGTGGAGGGCAGGGAAATGAAGAACCTCGTGGTGCGACCACCGAAGATTGTGAGCATCCAACTCGCCGAATAGCTCTTCGTAGTCCACACCCCCGAGCAGGTGGTGGGGACCCCACGACCTGGAGTGTGAGTTGTCACCCCTCATGCTGTGGCGGGGACACTGGCCGCCATGGCGACATGGGGTGGCACACGCGAGTTTTTCCATACACCCGGGCAGCGCTGGGAATTTCCGCAGGTCGACGATGAGAGCCCGGTAGCCACCGGTACCGCAGCAGACTCCTTGGCAGAGCAGGAGCAGCCCGCCCGATTACCGTCTCGCTATCGCCTGGCCGTGGCCGGAGTAATCGGCGTGGTCATTGTGGGCTGCGCTATTGCCGCGATCGGCGTCCTGAGTCAACGCTCCACTGCCCCGATCGAGCAAAGCCTCCCGTTATCCAGCCAAGAGCAGACCGCCGTCGAAGCGGCACCTCTTCTCGTCCACGTCAGTGGAGCGGTCAAGGCTCCCGGAGTGTTGGAGCTCGAGGGTGGCGCCCGGGTGTTTGACGCAGTCGATGCCGCCGGGGGTGTGACCGGTGACGCCGATGCTGATCAGATCAATTTGGCTCGGCCACTCATGGACGGCGAACACATCATCATTCCTCGAGAGGGTGAGGTCTTAGGCCAAAGCGGAGACACGGCTGGCGGGGAGCCCATTTCTCTCTCCCGCTCCCCAGCGGATGTGCTGATTGAACTGCCCGGTGTGGGTCCCGCGACCGCAGAGAAAATCATCTCCTGGCGGGAAGAACACGGAGGCTTCACGAACGTCGATGATGTCTTGGCCGTCTCCGGGATTGGACCGGCCACCCTGGAAGGTTTTCGCGACCAGGTCGTGCCCTGATGGCGCCCCACTCCCCGCCCCCTCGAGACTACCGATTGCCCGCACTGGCAGTACTGACCTGGTTGCAGATCCTGCTCAGCATTGCCTCACCGGTGTGGGGGGTCGGGCTGGGCCTTTTTGGGGTACTCGCACTGGCTGCTGGCTGGTCAAGGCTGGGAACCCACCGCGGGTATCGACACGTCGCGGTGTTCTGGTTGGTCTCACTGTTGGGGGTAGGTGCCACGCTCGCCCACGAGAGCCTCCGAAATCCCAGTGTCTTAACCGAGAGAGACGGCACTGGCGGCCACCAGCTGGTGGTCGAAAACGAGAACACCCTGAACCCGGGCGATCGCTTTGTGTCCGTTCGGATTCTCCAGGCGGCAGGTCAAGACACCCCTCGGGTCCGAGCGACGCTGTTTGTTGAGCCCTCCACCGAGCGGGTCCCCCCGGGCGCACTCATTGAGGTCACCGGGAGCCTGCTGTCCACGTCGGCAATGGATGCCACCGCGTGGCGGGTTTTTGCCTCGAATCACACGGTGATCCAGCCGAGTAGTTGGTGGCAGGCCGGAGCGGATCGTATGCGCGAGAGATTTCTCGAGCGCTCCCTCGCCCAAGGAGGGGACGGTGGCGCATTACTGCCAGGGCTCGCCCTGGGTGACACGACGGGGGTGTCGGAATCGCTGGAAGCCGATATGCGCACAGTCTCTCTCGCCCACCTGGTTGCGGTGTCCGGGGCCAACTGCGCGCTGGTCGTGGGAATTGCCGTGGCGCTTACCGCTCTCCTCGGAGGAGGGGTGCGCACCAGGTTGGTGGTGGGGGTGTTCACCCTGGTGGGTTTTGTGATCCTGGTCACCCCAGAGCCCAGTGTGATCCGGGCAGCGGTAATGGCCACCATCGCGCTCGCCGCCATTGCCTGGGGGCGACCCAGCCAGGGTATGGCGGTGCTCTCGCTCACGGTCTGGGTGCTCTTACTGGCCGATCCTTGGCGGGCTGTGGAATTTGCGTTCGTGCTCTCGGTGGCAGCAACAGCGGGAATTGTGTTGGGTCTTCGACCGATGGCGGGAGCCCTGACTCGAGTGATGCCGGCGTGGTTGGCCTGGTGGGTGGCGCTCCCTCTCGTGGCGCAGCTCGCCGTCCAGCCCATCATCGTCCTTCTTCGTCCCACCCTTCCGCTCTACGCCATCCCGGCCAACGTGTTAGCCGCGCCTTTTGTGCCGGCCGTGACGATCTCTGGACTGGTCGGCAGTGTGTCATCGGGTGCATGGCCGTGGCTCTCCTGGCAGGCGGCGGCCATCGGCTGGTGGCCCTCCTCGGCGATTGCCGCCATTGCCCGCTCCACTGCCAGGGCCCCGGTGGCCGAACTGCCGTGGTTCCACGGGGTGGCCGGGGTACTCGCCGCAGCGGCCCTCTCCACGGTGGTGTGGTGGGCGATTTGGCGAAGACGAATCGCCGTCGCGGGACTGGGCGCGATGATTGTCATCATCGCCACCGTGGTCACCTCCAGTGCGCCGCAGATTGTGGCGAGGCTCGCCAGGCCCGCTCAGTGGCAAATTGCCCAGTGCGACGTGGGCCAGGGAGACGCCCTCGCGCTTCGCACGTCGCGGGGCGTGTTGGTGATCGACACCGGTGATGACGAACACCTGCTTCGAGCCTGCCTCGCCGTGTTGGGGGTATCGAAGGTGGAATGGTTACTGCTCAGCCATTTCGACAGAGACCATGTGGGCCAATCGGCCGTGTTCCACTCCCGGGCCGACACGGTGCTGACCGGTTCACCAGACAACGCTGAAGACCTCTCACGGCTTGCCGACCTCGAACAATCGGGTGCGACGATTCGACACCTCCGTGCAGGCCAACGCGTTGACCTGGGCGACTACACCCTGCACGTGCTGTGGCCATCGGATCAGCCCCTCGCCCAGCCGGGAAATGATTCGAGCCTCGTGGTGTGGTTAGAGCCACACCAACCAGAGGGAGTATCGATGGTGGCGCTTGGTGATCTGGGTGAAAAAACCCAATCCATGCTCCGCTCGCGCCTGCCCGAAGACCCCATCGATGTCGTGAAGGTCAGCCACCACGGTTCCGCAGACCAGTCTCGTGGCCTCTACCGCGACGTCGGGGCGCCCATCGCCCTGATCGGGGTGGGCGCGGATAACGACTATGGACACCCCGCCAGTTCGTTGACGGGCTTTCTCGATTCGCTGGGCACCCACGTGTTGCGCAGTGATCAGCGTGGCACTCTCACCCTGCACCGTGGCGAATCGGGTGTCATCGAGCTGTGGTCTGAGCGCGGTGGCTAGGCTGTCGCTCCAGGGGGAGTGATGGCAGCGAAAACAGCAGAGGTGCCGTGGTCGGGTATCCGCGAGGCACCGGTCATTTTGTTGGCTGGTCCCGAGGCGTTTCTCGCTGATCGCGCCGTGCGAGCGCTCGCGGAGCGCCTGCGCTCAACCCATCCCGACCTCGAAGTTGTCGATATCGATGCCTCGGCGGCAGGCTCGGGCGAAGTGAGCCTCGGTGTGAGCCCCTCACTGTTTGGTGAACCGCGAATGGTTCGAGTGTGGGGTTTTGAAAAAGCCACCGACGCAGTACTCGAAGACGTACTGGATTACCTCCAGTCTCCCGACCCGTCAGTGACGTTTGTTGTTCGTCACGCGTCGGGAAACCGGGGAAAAAAAGCCCTCGATGTGATGAAAGCCCACGGTGGTGACTGGCTCGTGGTGAGCGCACAGGAGCTGAAATCCGATAGGGATCGGGCACAGTTTCTTCGCCAGGAAGCCAAAAGCCTCCGGGTTCGACTGGAACCCGAAGCCGAACAACTGCTCATTGATTCGCTGGGTAGTGACTTGGCCGAACTGCACGCGGCGCTCAGTCAACTCGCCGGCGACTTGGGTGAAGAGGCGGTCATTAGTCGGGAGGTCGTCAGTCGCTACTACGGCGGCCGAGTAGAAACCACCAGTTTCGAACTCGCAGAACTCGCGATCGGAGGCCGCCGCGGCGATGCCCTCATCGCCCTGCGCCAGGCCCTTCACGCTGGAGTCGAGCCGGTGCTGATCATTGCGGCTCTCGCCCACAGCCTTCGACAGATGGCTCGCGTGGGCGGAACGCGGGGTTCAGTCGCCGAGGTCGCCAAAGAACTGGGAGTTCAGAGTTGGCAGGTACAGCGCGCGCGCACACAGCTCCAGGGTTGGGATGAGGTGGGACTGGGCGTCGCGATTATGGAGGTCGCCCACACCGACGCGGCGGTGAAGGGCGTGGGCCTACAGCCCGACTATGCCCTCGAACGCGTCGTCGACATCGTCGCCCGACGCGGCCAGTAGCGGTGTAGCCGCGGGGGAACTTAGGCCAGCTTGGAGGCTTTCGAGGCGATGGCCGATTTGCGGTTCGCGGCCTGGTTCTTGTGAATCACGCCTTTGCTTACGGCTTTGTCCAGTTTGCGCGTTGCCACCTTCACGGCCTGCGCTGCCTGCTCTTTGTCACCGGTGTCAATCGCCTTGCGGGCGTGGCGAACCGCAGTTTTGATCTCGCTTTTCACCGCGCGGTTTCGCTCCTGAGCCTTCAGGTTGGTCTTGTTGCGCTTCATTTGCGACTTGATGTTCGCCACGTGCTACTTCACTTTCGTCGAAAGGTCTGGATACCACTGCGTGAGGCAGGGAAAACCGTGAATGGGCGGCCAACACATCGAAATAATCGGCCAGCCTCACACGATACCACTGCAAAGGGTGAGTGGCCAAGCCCGGGGCATGGGACAATCGTGAGTAATGTCTCAAGCCCCCGCGCCGCTCGTACCCGCGGCGACCGAACCTGGTCGCCTGCGCAATTTCTGCATCATCGCCCACATCGATCACGGCAAGTCCACCCTGGCCGATCGGATGCTGCAACTCACCGGCATTGTCGATCAGCGGGCGATGCGCGAGCAGTACCTCGACCGGATGGACATTGAACGCGAGAGAGGCATCACCATCAAAAGCCAAGCGGTGCGCATGCCGTGGGTTGTTGACGGCGAGATGTTTGCCCTCAACATGATCGACACTCCCGGACACGTCGACTTCTCCTACGAAGTCTCGCGCTCCCTGGCCGCCTGCGAAGGAGCCATCCTGCTAGTCGATGCCGCGCAGGGTATCGAAGCTCAAACATTGGCGAACCTCTACCTCGCCTTGGCCAATGACCTCGAAATCATTCCGGTCCTGAACAAAATTGACCTCCCGGCCGCCGAACCCGATCGCTATGCCCAAGAGCTTGCCCAACTCATTGGGTGTGACCCCAGTGATGTCTTGCGGGTGAGTGGGAAAACGGGCGACGGTGTGGCCGAATTACTCGACCGCGTCGTTGAGACCGTTCCTGGACCCACCGGTGATGCGGACGCACCGGCTCGAGCATTGATTTTCGATTCGGTCTACGACGCCTACCGGGGTGTGGTGACCTACGTGCGAATGATCGATGGCCACCTGGCACCCAAAGACCGCATTGTGATGTTCTCCACCAGAGCCCAACACGAACTGTTGGAAATTGGGGTGAGCTCGCCGGAGCCGACCGCGTCGAAAGGTCTCGGGGTGGGCGAAGTGGGGTACTTGATTACCGGTGTGAAGGATGTCCGCCAGTCCAAAGTGGGCGACACGGTCACCCTCGCCAAAAACGGCGCCCTCGAAGCTCTCCCCGGTTACGTGGAGCCCAAGCCGATGGTGTTCTCGGGGCTCTATCCCGTCGATGGCGGTGACTACCCGGACCTGCGCGAAGCGCTCGATCGGCTGAAACTCTCTGACGCAGCCCTCGTTTACGAGCCAGAAACGTCGGTGGCTCTCGGCTTCGGTTTCCGTTGTGGCTTTTTGGGGCTGTTGCACTTGGAGATTGTTCGCGAGCGTCTCGAGCGCGAGTTTGGAATCGAACTGATTGTGACGGCGCCGTCGGTGATCTACGAAGTGGCGTTGGAAACGGGCGAAGCCATGCAGGTCACCAACCCTTCAGAGTTTCCGACCGGAAAAATCGCCACTGTGGAAGAGCCCGTCGTCAATGCCGCGGTGTTGGCGCCGAAAGACTACGTCGGCACCATCATGGAGCTGTGCCAGTCGCGCAGAGGCTCCCTGCAGGGGATGGAATACCTCGGTGAGGACCGGGTCGAAATTCGCTATGTGATGCCTTTGGCCGAGATTGTCTTTGACTTTTTCGATCAGTTGAAGTCCAAAACAGCCGGCTACGCATCGTTTGATTACGAACCCTCGGGCCTGCAGGAAGCCGAACTGGTAAAGGTCGATATTTTGCTCCAGGGTGACCGCGTCGACGCGTTTAGCGCCATCGTCCACAAAGACAAGGCGTATGCCTACGGGGTGATGATGACCGGACGCCTGCGGGACTTGATTCCCCGGCAGCAGTACGAAGTGCCCATCCAAGCGGCCATTGGTGCGCGTATCATCGCCCGAGAGACGATCCGGGCGATGAGAAAAGATGTCCTCGCCAAGTGTTACGGCGGCGACATCACCCGGAAGCGCAAACTCTTGGAAAAGCAAAAAGAGGGTAAAAAGCGAATGAAAATGGTGGGGCGCGTCGAAGTCCCCCAGGATGCCTTCATTCAAGCGCTCTCGGGCGAGACGGAAAAGAAAAAGGATTAGTCGGTGGTCGATCGGGCAACGACACGCGGAGGAGTCTTCACGACCCTCGCGTCGCTGTATATCGTGCTGACACTGGCGGCGCTTGGTCGCTCGGGATACCAAATCGCGACCAAGTTTTCTGACGCCCCCTTGGCCTACCTGCTCAGTGCCGTCGCCGCCGCGGTCTACCTGGTGGCGACCCTCGCTCTGATCGCCTCGACCACCCGAGCACCCCACACGGTGCGGGTGGGGCGGCTCGTCGCGCTCGTGGCTCTCAGCGTCGAAGTGCTCGGGGTCCTGGGTATTGGCACGCTCAGCCTGTTTCGTCCCGAACTATTTCCGGCCGATACCGTCTGGTCGCAGTACGGAGCCGGTTATCTCTACATCCCCCTCGTGCTGCCCTTCCTCGGCCTCTGGTGGCTTCGCTCTTCCCGGGAGACCCCATGACGATGTCTGAGCCCGCCGTATCCTGGTCACTGGAGCAACTACCGGGTGCGGACACCGCGCGTGTGGTCACCATCGGGAAATTCGATGGCGTGCACATCGGCCATCGTGAAGTGATCGCCGAGTTGAGTCGCATCGCCCCTCAGGCCGAAGTCACCGTGGTGACTTTTGATCGCCACCCCAAGGCACTTCTCACCCCGGATGCGTCGCCACTACCGCTGGTGAGCACACCGCAAAAAGTGGAGTTTTTGGGCGGTGCCGGAGCCACACGCGTGGCCGTGATTCCCTTCACCCGAGAATTTGCCGACCTCAGTCCCGAAGATTTTGCGCGCAGTGTGCTCGCCGACGGTTTGGGGGCAACGGCGGTGCTGGTCGGAGGTGACTTTCGTTATGGCCACCTGGGAGCCGGCGACGTGGACACCCTCCGAGACGAGGGCAAAAGCTTGGGCTTTAGCGTCCACACGGTGGCCGATGTCGTCCACGATAAGGGGGAGCGGATTTCCTCCACGCGTATTCGTCGTTTGCTCGATGATGGCGATGTCGCCGGTGCCGCCCAGTTGTTGGGCCGATACCACCAGCTGCGAAGCGCCGTCGTTCAAGGCCACCAGCGCGGGCGGGAATTGGGCTATCCGACCGCGAACCTCGACAACCCCCCGGAGGGTTTTATTCCCCGGGATGGCGTGTATGCCACCTGGGTAGATGTCGATGGGGTGTCCTACCAGGCGGCCACATCGATCGGCGTGAACCCCACCTTTGGCGACGTCGCCCAACGCATGGTTGAATCACACCTTTTTGACTTCGATGGCGTGCTCTACGGGTCGCGCGTGACGGTGCATTTTGTGGAATTCATCCGGGCGATGAATAAGTTCCCGGACGCTCAGAGCCTCGCCGATCAGATGGCTGCGGACGCGACACAGATTAAAGTCATTCTCTCTCGATGAGTTCATCGACAACCTCAGCACTCCACCCACGCAGTATTACCTGGTGGGGGATTGCGGGTGTGCTCATTATGGCTCTCGGTGCACGAACCGGGGTGGCGGCCCTTTCGCCACTGGCGGGCGAAGTGGAACTCGATGTCCCCCTCAACGGCTTGTGGCTCGGGCTGTTGGGGACTATTCCGCCGCTGGCCTACGCACTCTCTGGAGTGTTCACCCCGCGCCTTGCCAGGCGGCTGTCGCTCGAAGGGGTCGCGGTGTTGGTCTCGGGTGTGACGGCACTCGCCCATATTTCCCGAGGGTTCACTCCGAACTATGTCGGATTATTCATCGCGACCGTGGTGCTCATGCTCGGGGTGGGCTCGATCAATGTGATCCTCCCGGGTTTGGTGAAGCTCTACGCCCCACGACACATCGGTCAGCTCACCTCGCTGTATTCCACCGCGATGGCGCTGTCTACTGCCGGCCCCGCCGGGGTGGGACTGTGGCTGGCTGAGGCTTTTGACTGGCGGTGGTCGCTCGCGAGTTGGGCCCTGTTGAGTGTGCTCGCCATGGTGCCCTGGTTGGTGCTGCTGCGTTTCGCCTGGACCCGGCGGGCGGCAGAAGCCGCGGTGCTGAGCGACCTGCCCGAACTGCCGTCACTGGGCGCACTGTGGAAATCACCCACTGCGCGGGCAATCGCCCTCATCTTTTCCATCTCGGGACTGACCGCGTATTCGATATTTGCCCTGCTTCCCCCGGTGCTCATCGACCAGGCGGGTGCCACCCCGGCCGAGGCTGCCTTGGCTCTCACCCTGTTTTCGCTCACCGGGATCCCCATGTCGCTGACCATCCCGTTGCTCGCCGTGCGAAAAGGATGGCCGTCGCGACTGGTGGTCCTTGCTGCCAGCAGCGGCGTCAGCGGGTTTTTGGGGCTCGCACTCATTCCCCAGGTGGCGCCACTTCTGTGGAGTGTTCTGGCCGCGTTGGGGACACTGTCTTTTTCCATGTCCCTGGCGCTCATCGGGGCGAGGACTGCGACCCACCAATTGGCGACCAACTTGAGCGGGTTTGTCAACACGGTGGGCTACCTCGTGGCGGGGGTCGGCCCCGTGGTGACTGGCCTGCTCCATGAGATCACCGGGCAGTGGGGGGCGAGTTTATTTTTCTTGGCGGCACTGTCGCTGTTTTCTTTGCCGGCAGCGGCCGTGTTTGCCAGAGAACACACCGTGGAGGAAGAACTTGCCGGTTCGGCCCAAAATTAGAGGTACTACGCTCGAGGCATACCCGAGCACGTGTCACGCTGTGACAGTGCAGACGATCAGGAGTAAAGAGTGTCCGCGCTAACGCCTTCCAGCGCTCTATCGCCCACCAGCAGAGCAACAGCGGTGCTGGGTGGTGAACTGAGTGAAGTAGCGCTGCGGCGCTATTTGGCGGGATTGCCCGCGGTGGACACCGTGGGAGCCACCCAAAGAGCTGCCCATTTCCAGTCCCGTTCGATTAAAACCGAGAGCAAAATCTGGGGACTCGACACGGCGATCTCGATGGTGGATCTCACCACACTTGAGGGTGCGGATACTCCGGGTAAGGTCCACACGCTCGCCCATAAAGCGCTCTTCACCGACCCCCAAGATTCTCAGTCGCCGCGGGTCGCCGCAGTCTGTGTCTACGGCGACCGCGTCGGCGACGTCATTGAGGCTCTAGGTTCTGCCCACGTCAGTAAGGACCCCCAGGGTGTCGCGGTCGCCGCTGTGGCGACCGCTTTTCCCAGCGGCCGGGCCAGTATGCGCGTCAAAATTGCCGACACGGAGGACGCGGTCGCGGCGGGGGCGGACGAAATCGACATGGTGATCGATCGCGGAGCGTTTCTCTCCGGTCGGTTGGGCGAAGTCTTCGACCAAATCGTGCGGGTGAAAGAGGCCACCAAGAAACCTGACGGTACTCACGCCCACTTGAAAGTGATCCTGGAAACCGGCGAGCTGGCCACTCTCGATAACGTTCGGCGCGCCAGTCAGCTCGCCATTTTGGCCGGCGCCGATTTCATCAAAACCTCGACGGGTAAAGTCTCGCCGGCGGCGACACTGCCGGTCTCGGTAGTGATGTTGGAAGCGGTACGAGACTGGCACGCGGCGACCGGCGAATATGTGGGCTTTAAGCCGGCCGGGGGTATTCGCACCGCCAAGGACGCGCTTCGCTACCTGTCGGCGGTGGCAGAAATCGCGGGTGAGGCGTGGCTGAGCCCCGACCTGTTTAGATTTGGGGCATCGAGTTTGCTCAATGATCTCGTTCTACAACGACAGAAAATGACCACCGGTCACTACAGTGGCCCCGACTATGTGAGCGTGGACTAATGAGTTTTCTGGACTACTCAGCCGCCCCCGAATCGACGGGCATCGTCTCGCTGGCCAGCGAGTACGGGCTCTTCATCAACGGCGACTTCCGCCCGGGACGCGGTCAAGTCTTCGAGAGCATCGCTCCGGCAACCGAGGAAGTCCTCACCCGTTTTGCCGAGGCGACTCCAGAGGACGTCGACGTCGCGGTGGCTCAGGCGCGCACGGCCTTCGACAAAGTGTGGTCGAAAATGCCCGGTCGTGAGCGGGCCAAATATTTGTTTCGAATTGCCCGCATCGTTCAGGAGCGCTCGCGGGAGCTCGCGGTCGCCGAAACGATGGATAACGGCAAACCGATCAAAGAAACCAGAGATGTCGACATTCCCCTGGTCGCCGCGTGGTTTTTCTACTACGCCGGCTGGGCCGACAAGCTCGAAGAGGCCACCGGTTCCGACACCCCCACACCCTGGGGCGTAGTGGGGCAAGTCATTCCGTGGAACTTCCCGCTGATGATGCTCTCCTGGAAGATTGCGCCCGCGCTCGCTGCCGGCAACACCGTCGTGCTCAAACCCGCGGAGACGACGTCGCTCACCGCCATGCTGTTCGCCGAAATTTGCCAGCAGGCCGGTCTGCCGCCAGGCGTGGTCAACATCGTCACCGGTGCCGGCGCTACCGGGCGCGCTCTGGTCTCACACCCGGGCATCGACAAAGTGGCCTTTACCGGCTCGACCGGTGTCGGCCGCGAAATCGCCAAAGGATTGGCGGGTCGCTCGACCGCTCTCACTCTCGAACTGGGCGGCAAGGGGGCGAACATTGTCTTCGAAGACGCGGCGATGGACGAGGCCGTCGAGGGAATTATTTCCGGGATTTTCTTTAACCAGGGGCATGTCTGCTGCGCAGGCTCGCGGTTGTTAGTTCAAGAAAATGTCCACGACGAGCTCGTCTCCCGGCTCACCCGACGCATCCAGACGCTGCGCTTGGGTGACCCGTTGGACAAAAATACCGACATTGGTGCGATTAACTCACGCGCGCAACTCGACACCATCACGGCCCTCACACAGAGCGGAGTCGATGAAGGCGCGGGCCTGTGGCAGAGCGACTGTGTGTTGCCCGAGCGCGGGTTCTGGTTCCCGCCGACCGTGTTCACCGACGTATCGACGAGCCACCGCATCGCCCAGGACGAGATTTTCGGTCCGGTGTTATCCGTTTTGACCTTCCGCACTCCGGATGAAGCGGTAGCTAAAGCCAATAACACCCCCTACGGGTTGAGCGCCGGAGTGTGGACGGAGAAGGCCAGTCGAATGCTCGCCATCGTCGACCAGTTGAAGGCTGGAGTGGTGTGGTCGAACACCTTCAACAAGTTCGATCCGGCCAGCCCCTTCGGTGGCTACAAAGAATCCGGTTACGGCCGCGAGGGCGGTCTACCCGGTTTGCTCAGCTACCTTCGCCCGCACTCCTCGTCTGCTGGAGGTAAATGATGACCAGGCTCGACGTGAAAAAAACCTACAAGCTCTACATCGGCGGGGCGTTCCCCCGCAGTGAGTCAGGCCACACCCTCCAGGTCAACACGCACAAAGACGAGCACCTCGCCAATGTGGCCCAGGCGAGCCGGAAAGACGCCCGAGATGCGGTCGTCGCGGCGCGGGGCGCACAGCGTGGCTGGGCGGGGGCGACCAGTTACAACCGCGGCCAGGTGCTCTACCGCATTGCCGAAATGTTGGAGGGCCGGCGCGAGCAATTCGTCGAAGACATTCGAGCCTGTGAAGGCGTCAGTCAGCGCCAGGCGAGCAGCCAGGTGGACCAGGCGATCGATGCGTGGGTCTGGTACGCGGGTTGGGCGGATAAGTACGCCCAGCTGGTCGGTAACGCAAACCCCGTGGCGGGGCCCTACTTCAACCTCTCGGTGCCAGAGCCCACCGGCGTGGTCGCGGCATTTGCCCCCGCGGAGGCAAAAAACACGAGCCTGCTGGGTCTCGTGCGCACCGTCGCGCCCATTGTGGTCTCCGGTAACGCGGTCGTGGTCTGGACGCACCCTCGCCAGCCGATCCCGGCCATGACGTTTGCCGAAGTCCTGCACACCAGCGATGTTCCGGCAGGAGTGGTGAATATTCTCACCGGGTTGCGCGAGTCCGCCGCCCCGTGGCTGGCCAGTCACGCCGATGTGGGAGCACTGGATCTGATGGGAGCCACCGACGTGGATTGGGCCGCACTCGAAGCAGAGGCGAGTGCCACACTCAAGAGGGTGCTGACCCCGGCGAAGAGTGTCGGCGAGGAGAGCCTTGCGCGGATTCGGGCGTTTACCGAGATGAAAACCATTTGGCACACCAAGGCGCTGGGGTAAATGCTCCAAGGCCTTGTCCTCGTCGATAAGCCCGAAGGTCCGACGAGTCACACTGTGGTCGCCATCGCCCGGCGGCGCCTTGGCCTCAAAAAAGTGGGTCACGCGGGAACTCTTGACCCGATGGCGACCGGGTTGTTGGTGCTGGGGGTGGGCCCGGGAACGAAACTGTTGACCTACTGCGTGGGGATGGATAAGACCTACCGGGCCACCATCAGGCTCGGCCAATCGACCCACACCGACGATGCGGAGGGGGAGGCGCTGGGAGACGACGCCGATCAGGCGCTCCTCGACGCGCTCGATGAGCAGCAGATTGCTGATGCTCTCGGCCAGTGTGTCGGAGAAATCGACCAGGTTCCCTCCGCGGTCAGCGCCATCAAAGTCGACGGACAGAGGGCCTACGACCGGGTGCGTGCAGGAGAAGACGTGAGGCTTGCCCCCCGGCGGGTCACGATCAGTGACATCGAGGTCACGGCGATTCGACGGGAAGGCGCGATGTGGGATGTCGATGTCGCTATCGAGTGCTCGTCGGGAACCTACATCCGGGCCATTGCCCGAGACGTGGGCCGGCTCCTCGCCGTCGGCGGTCACCTGGTTGCCCTTCGCCGCACGCGGGTTGGTCCCTTCGACGTGGCGGACGCGATTGCTCCCGACGACATCGAGCCGTCAACCCTCATGCCACTGGGTGCTGCGGCGGGCCAGATTGCGCCGGTGTGTGCGCTGGGCGCCGCGCAGAGCGTGGAAATGCGACACGGTAAAAAAATCTTTCTCGAGCCACCAGAGTCGGCCCTCGACGGCGAGCCCGTCGCCTGCGTGGGCCCCGGGGGTGATCTGGTGGCAATGTGTCGAATTGAGAACCAGGTCGCGCATATCCTGGTGGGGTTTGGGCAGCCGGAGGGTGGGTCATGATCGAGTGGTTTAGCTACAGCCTGATCGCCCTCGCGTTGGTGTCCACCCTGGTCTCCGTGGGATTCGCCATTGCCGGCTCGCCACCCAACGACTACACCCTCGGGCTTACCGCCCTTCTGGGCCTCGGCGTGTTGGCCCAGGTGGTGATCACCATTGGGGTGCAGCTCGCGGGCGCCAGCCCCACCGGAGACATCATCGAATACTGGGCGTATTTGGCCACGGCCGTCGTGTTGGCGCCCGCGGCGATTGCCTGGGGCCTGATCGAACGCTCCCGCTGGGCCACGATTGCGCTCGCCGTGGTGGGCTTCTCGCTGGCCGTCATGGTCTACCGGATGCACGAAATCTGGTTTGTTCAGGTGATCTAGGTGGGCGTGCTCTCGGAGGGGGATGCTCCCCCCGCTGATGGCCTATTACCCGAGCACGCGCGACGAGGTGCCGAGGCCAGAGACTTTGGTATCTACATTCACATCCCGTTTTGTACGGTGCGCTGTGGCTACTGCGACTTCAACACCTACACCCCGGGTGAGCTTCCTGGCCTCAGCCAGGACGACTACCCCCACCGAGTATTCGAAGAGCTCGACCTGGCGGCCAAGGTCCTCGAGGCCTCTGGTGTGCACAGCCGAACAGTGGACACCGTGTTTATCGGTGGGGGAACACCGACCCTGCTCGCCCCCCACACCCTGGGTCAGATGCTGCGCAGGGTGGAGAGTCACTGGGGTCTGTCCGATCAGGTCGAGGTGACTGTCGAGGCCAACCCGGACACGCTGAGTGCGAAAAGCCTTGCCGATCTCGCCGCACAGGGGGTGACCAGGGTGTCGGTGGGTGTGCAGTCATTTGTCCCCCACGTTCTCTCCACCCTCGATCGCACCCACACTCCAGAGAGCGTGCCCGCGGTGGTGAGGGCCGCTGCTGATGCGGGCCTGCAGGTGTCGCTCGACCTCATTTATGCAACGCCGGGGGAGTCGGCAGCCGACTGGCAGGAGAGTCTCGATCGGGCACTCGAGCTTGAGCCCGATCACATTTCCGCCTACTCGCTCATCGTGGAGCCGGGAACAGCCCTCGCGCGACGGATTCGACGGGGTGAGTGTGAACAGATCGACGACGACACTCAGGCGGAGTTTTACGAACAGGCTGATGCGACACTGAGTGCGGCCGGATACCAGTGGTACGAAGTGAGTAACTGGTCACGCCGGCCCGATGCACTCTCTCGCCACAACCTCAATTACTGGTTGGGCGGCGACTGGTGGGGCATTGGACCAGGAGCCCATTCCCACGTGGGTGGGGTGCGCTGGTGGAACGTGAAACACCCCCTCGCCTACCAGGAGCGCGTAGACCGCGGGGAGTCTCCCGCGCAAGGACGAGAAGTCTTGGATGAGCACACGAGGTGGGTCGAATCGGTCATGCTGGGTCTTCGCACAAGGAAAGGATTGTCCACCAAGGCGCTGAGCGACCATTACCCGCCAGCGCGGCAGATTCTCCGCGACGCGCTCGAGGCCGGTTGGTTAGACGCCGACGCCTTCGCAGTTGATCGAGTGGAGCTCACGCGCGCGGGCCGACTTTTCGCCGATGGTCTCTCCGCGCGGCTGACGGGCGGCTAGGACAGTTTTCAGGACTCGCCAGTGACCGGCAGTATCATGAGCAGTTCAGTAAGGCGACTGCTAACGAAGGAGGTGGCTGGTGGTTTCTGACCGTGCTCTCAACGTCTTGCGCGTCATCGTCCAGGATTTCATCGACTCCAGCGAACCCGTTGCGTCGAAAGCAATCGCCGAGCGTCCCGGTTTTGGGGTGTCGGCGGCGACCATCCGAAACGATATGGCGCTGTTGGAAGAAGAGGACCTGATTGCCGCACCCCACACGTCAGCGGGTCGTATTCCCACCGATAAGGGCTACCGAGTGTTTGTCGATAGCCTCACCCACCACCGGCCGCTCACATCGGCCCAGCGCTCCGCCATTGAACGATTCCTTGACCAGTCAGTCGATCTCGATGACACCCTGACGCGGACAGTCCGGATGCTCTCCCAGCTGACTAACCAGGTGGCCCTGATCCAGTATCCGAGCTTTGGTAATGCACGTGTGCGTCACGTCGAACTACTCCCAATGGACTCTGAGCGGGTCATGGTGATTTTGATTACCGATTCGGGCCACGTCGATCAAAGTGTTGTCAACTGGACAGAGACGCCCGATGACGCCGTGGTGGGGGAAATTAGAGCCACCATCAACGAAGCGGTGATGGGTAAAAGCCTGGACGACGTTCAACTCGCTCTCCAGATGTTGCCGGGTCAGGCCAGTCCCGAGCGGCGAGAAATCGTAGAGCGACTCGTCGATGGCCTCTGTCGCACCCTGGAGGCCCACCGGACCAACAGACTGTTGGTGGCGGGGGCGGCGAATCTCGTGCGCACCGAAACCGATTTTTCGGACAGCGTCTACCCGGTATTGGAAGCGATTGAAGAGCAGGTGACCGTGTTGAAACTCTTCACCGAAATGCAGCAGGGTGGTGACGACGTGTTTGCCAGAATTGGTCGCGAAATGTCCGCACCGCTCTCAGAGACCTCCGTCGTCGCCGGTTCCTATCAGTCGGGGGAGACCGATTTGGGGGTGGTGGGCGTGTTGGGGCCCACGAGGATGGACTACCCCGGAAATATGGCGGCCGTTCAAGCCGTTGCTCGTTACTTGACCAGACTGCTCGACGTGCAGTCAGGAAGCGGAGAAAAATAGCGTGGCTGTTGACCACTATGAAGTCTTGGGTGTCGCTCGCGACGCCTCGGCAGAGGACATTCGCAAGGCCTACCGCCGTCTGGCGAGGGAGCTACACCCCGATGTGAATCAGGATGAAGGCGCCGAAGACCGGTTTAAGCAGGTCACCCACGCCTACGAAGTGCTCTCAGACACCCAATCCCGGCAGCGCTACGACCGCGGCGGTGACGAGCAGGGTGGCTTTGGCCCCTTCGGCGACATCTTTGAGACCTTTTTCGGCGGAGGTGGGGGCACGCGGGGGCCGAGACCGCGCACGGAACGAGGCCAAGACGCCCTCCTCCGCGTCGAAGTGGACCTCATCGATGTGATCTTTGGGACCACGACGACCCTAGAAATTGACACTGCCGTCGTCTGCGAGAGCTGTCAGGGCTCGTGTTGTGCGCCGGGGACGCAGCCGCGCACCTGCGACATCTGTCAGGGCTCGGGCCAAGTCCAGCGGACCGTGCGCAGCCTGCTGGGCAATATGGTCACCCAGAGCCCCTGTGGGTCGTGTCGGGGTTATGGCAGCGTCATCGACCAGCCGTGTCCGAGCTGTGCCGGGCAGGGCCGGGTGCGCTCCAGCCAGTCACTCGAGGTGGAAATTCCTGCCGGAATCGAGACCGGTCAGCGCATTCATATGGCGGGGGCAGGCGAAGTGGGTCACGGCGGTGGCCCAGCCGGTGACCTCTACCTCGAAATCCAAGTGCGCGCCCACGACACCTTTGAGCGCCACGGTGATGACCTTGTCGCCACGCTCGATGTCGACCTCATCGACGCCATCTTGGGATCAGAAACCACTATCGACGCCCTCGATGGCCCGGTGGAGATCACCATTCGCCCCGGTGTCCAAAGCGAAGACGTCCTCACGATTAAGGGGCGCGGGGTGACGAAACTGCGCGGAGCCGGCCGCGGTGATTTGAAACTTCCCGTCCACGTGGTCACCCCCACAAAACTGGCCGGCAAAGAAATTGACCTGGTGAAGAAGCTTCGGGAGCTGAGAAAACCGCAGCCGCCGACTCTTAAAGCCAACCAATCGGGGACGTTCCAGCGCCTGCGTGAGCGCTTCTTCGGCGCGTAAACGCCGTGGCACACCTCTACTTCGTCGACCACCAGCAGCGGCTGATTGCCGGCGAGCGGGTGGAGCTGGTCGATGCGGAAGCCCGGCATGCCGCAAAAGTGGCGAGGCTTCGAGTGGGCGAACAGATCACCCTCGGCGATACCCGCGGAGTGTTGGCCCGAGCTGAAGCAACCGCCGTGAGCGCCGAATCGGTTGCCCTGGTGGTCCTCGATGTGACCCACACCGATTCCTGGCAACCCGAATTATGGCTCGGCCAATCTCTCGCCAAATCGGGTCGCGATGAACAGGCAATCGAGCAGGCGGTCGAAGTGGGGGTCAATCGCGTCATTCCCCTCACCGCCGATCGCTGCGTCGTGCGCTGGGATTCTGAAAAGGCCGAGCGTGGTGTGACGCGCTGGCAGAAAATTGTGACCGAAGCCAGTAAGCAGGCTCTGCAACCCCGAGTGGCCAGTGTGGTGCCCCCGCACAGCCTGAGCGAGCTCATCGATGCTTCTGACCAGTACCAGCTCATCGCCTTGGACCATCGGGCTCAGTCCACGCTTCTCGATGTTGCACTGGAAGGTACCCCCGACTCCCCACCCATCGTGGTGTTGGTGGGGCCTGAGGGAGGGTGGAGTGACGACGAGTTCGCCCGGCTTGAGGCCGCGGGGATTTCACTGGCGAGGCTTGGCCCCGGCGTGCTGCGCACCTCCAGTGCGGGACCGATAGCCCTGGCGCTACTGCATGCCAGGCTGCAGCACTGGTAAACCCCGGAACACTCGGGCAGAGCTTTGTAGACTGTGGCTATGAGTGAGACCACGCCCAGTGTCTTTAGCAAAATTGTCGCGCGGGAAATCCCGGCGGATATTGTCCGTGAGAGCGACGACATCATCGCGTTTCGAGATATTCAACCCCAAGCCCCCGTCCATGTCCTGGTGGTGCCCAAAACGGCCCAGTACTCGCAGGTCTCCGAGTTGGCGGCAAGTGATCCTGCGCTTCTCGCCCAGATGGTGAGTGTGGCCCAGGATATTGCTGAGGAGATGTGCGACGGGCAGTTTCGACTCGTCTTCAATTCCGGCGAAGCCGCCGGCCAAACCGTATTTCACGTCCACGCCCACGTCCTGGGAGGCAATCTCGCTGAGGGGTCTCTTGCCGAGCGATAACGCAGATTTCGTGCCCACAGAACCCGTGACACTGCGCGTCGACGTGGACGATGTGTCGATGATTCGCGTACTGGGAGTCCACGACCGGGTGCTCGCCCAGGTGGAGCGGGAATTTCCTGACGTCTCGGTTCACGCGCTGGGAAACCAAATCACCATTGAGGGGGAGGCGCAAAAAGCCCATCAGGCGATGGCGCTCATCGAATCGCTGGTGAACCTCGCCCGCACCGGCGAGGAAGTGGATGGCCAGCAGGTCTCCCGAAGTGCCCGCATGGCTCGAGAGTCCCGCGACGCGGCGACCGATGTTCTCGCCGCTCCCATCCTCTCTCGAGGCGGCCGCACGATTCGTCCCAAAACCCTCGGTCAAAAACGCTACGTGGAGGCGATGGACGACCACACGATTGTGTTTGGAATTGGCCCGGCTGGAACGGGAAAAACGTATCTCGCAATGGCCAAAGCGGTGGCCGCTCTGGAGAGCAAAGCGGTGGACCGGATCATCCTCACCCGGCCCGCAGTCGAAGCCGGTGAGCGTTTGGGATTTTTGCCGGGAACACTGTCGGAAAAAATCGACCCCTATCTGCGCCCACTTTTTGACGCTCTGCAGGAGATGATGAATCCCGAACTGGTGCCGAAACTCCTCGCCAGCGGCACCCTCGAAGTCGCGCCGCTGGCCTATATGCGCGGGCGCACCCTGAACAAGTCCTTCATTGTGTTGGACGAGGCCCAAAACACGACGGCTGAGCAGATGAAGATGTTTCTCACCCGTTTGGGCTTCGATTCCCAGATGGTCATTACCGGGGATATCACCCAGGTGGATGTCCCCGGCGGACATTCCGGGCTTCGCGCCGTGGTCGATATCCTCAAAGATGTCGAGGGCATTCACTTCCACACCCTCGGGGCAACAGACATTGTGCGCCACCAACTCGTGAGCGACATTGTGGACGCGTATGCGCGCTATGACGCGGCGAAGGAGAAGCCTTGAGCGTCGAAATAACCAACGAGTCGGGGCGTGATGTGCCGCTCGAGATCCTGCAGGATCTGGTGCGTTTTGTGCTCACCCAACTGCGCGTCCACCGAGAAGCGGAGGTCGCGCTAATCGCTGTGGACGAGACGGCGATGGCCGAGCTGCACCAGCAGTGGATGGGAGAACCCGGCCCCACCGACGTGTTGAGTTTTCCGATGGACGAGTTGCGCCCGCCCAAACCGGGCGACGATGCGCCCACAGGAATTTTGGGCGACATCGTGCTCTGTCCCAGTGTGGCCGAGAGGCAAGCCACAACGGCCGGTCACAGCGTGATGGCCGAACTGCAACTGCTCACCGTGCACGGGCTGCTCCACCTGTTAGGTTTCGATCACGCGGAACCCGACGAGGAGCGCGAAATGTTTGGGCTACAAAACAGGCTTCTGGAGCAATTTCGCGGTGAGGGGTCGGCGCTTGCCAGCGGGGGTGCCACCTCGTGACCGTGGCGTTTGTCATCACCGCCGTGCTGTTGATTCTGATTGGTGGGTTACTGACGGCGCTGGATGGTGCGCTTCACGTTCTCTCCCGAAGCGACATTCTCGACGAAGCAGAAGGGGCGAAGCGCCGCGTCGCCCTGCAACGCATCGCGACCGATGTGGCCGCCCACATCACCGCCCTCGGCTTCGTGCGGGTAGTGGTCGATACCGCGGCCACCATTCTGGTGACTCTGGCGGTGTTGGACCTCGTGGACGAATGGTGGCAGGTCCTACTCTTCGCGGGCATCATCCTGATCGCGGTGTCTTTCGTGGTGGTGGGCTCGTCGCCTCGCAGCGTCGGAATGGCTCACCCGCGCGCAATGCTGACCACTTTTGCCCTCCTGATTCGGGGGATCCGGATGGGTCTTGGCCCACTCGCCGAGGGGTTAATCGTCCTCGGGCGGTTGGTGACCCCCGGTCGCCCGGCCGGTGGGCCCCTCACCAGTGAAGAACAGTTGCGCAGCCTGGTCGATGAAGCGGCCCACCAAGACGTCCTGGAGGCCGAAGATCGCGAACTGCTGCATTCTGTTTTCGAGTTTGGCGACACGATTGTGCGAGAGGTGATGGTGGCCCGCACCGACATGGTGACCGCTGAGGCCAGCTGGACCCTGCGCGAAGCCCTCGATGTCTTTTTCGACAAAGGGGTCTCCCGAATGCCCGTCGTGGGGAAAGACTCCGATGATGTGGTCGGTGTCATCTATTTGCGCGATGTGGCGAATGTCCAGCACGAGAACTCGCGCAAAATGGCCGCAACCCGAGTCTCTGCTTTGGCCAAGCAAGCGTTGTTTGTGCCGGAGACGAAAAAAGCCGACGACACTCTTCGCTACCTTCAAGCAGAGCGGAACCACATGGCCTTGGTCGTCGACGAGTACGGCGGTGTCGCGGGCCTGGTGACCCTGGAGGACTTGATTGAGGAACTCGTCGGTGACATCACCGATGAATACGACACCGAATCCAGTGAGTGGAGCCTGCTGGGAGAAGACCGCTACCGCGTGGCCACGCGGCTCGCTCTCGACGACCTGTCGGACCTGTTCGACATCGACATCGACGAGGACGACATCGATACGGTCGGGGGTCTGATGACGAAATATTTGGGGCGTTTGCCAGAGGGTGGCAGCGAAACCCAGGCACACGATCTGCATTTGGTCGCGGAGGTGCCGGCCAGCCAAAAGACCGGTGTTGAGTGGATCGTGGTGGAGCCCACCAGTCAATTGCGGGAGGCCCTCGCGGAGCGTCGTGCGCTGGATCAAGCCCTCACCGGCGATATTCCCCTCCCATGAGTGAGGACGGGTTTCGCGCCGGCTTTGTGACCCTGGTGGGCCGTCCCAACGTGGGGAAGTCCACTCTGACGAATGCCCTGGCAGGGCATAAAGTCGCCATCACGTCGTCAAAACCCCAAACGACAAGGCGCACGATTCGGGGAATCGTGCACCGGCCCGAGGGTCAAATTGTGTTGGTCGACACCCCGGGTATCCACCGGCCGCGCACACTGCTGGGTAAGCGACTAAACGAACTGGTCGAATCCACGCTCGCCGAAGTCGACCTCATCGCCCACCTGATTCCCGCAACCGAAAAGGTCGGCCCCGGCGATCGACACATCCGAGAGACGATTTCGACTTTCCCGCGCGCCAAAAAGGTCGCCGTGGTGACCAAAACCGACCAGGCCAGCAGGGATCAGATCGGTGAGCGACTCATCGAAGTGGACGCCATGGGTGAGTGGGATCTCATCATTCCGGTCTCCGCGGTGACCGGGGAGCAGTTGGACGTGTTGGTGCGCGAACTACTGGCCCTCTTGCCCCACTCACCGGCGCTCTACCCGGCAGAGGACCTGTACGACGACGACCAAAACACCCGTATTGCCGAGCTGATTAGAGAAGCAGCCCTGGAAGATGTCCGCGACGAACTGCCCCACTCGCTGGCGGTCACCATTGAAGAGCGGGTGCGCGAAGAGGGTGCGATCGAAAAGATTTTTGCGAACGTTGTGGTGGAGCGAGACAGTCAAAAGCGCATCATCATTGGCACCGGGGGTGAACGGTTGAAGCGCATCGGAAGCGATGCGAGGGCGGAAATCGAGGCCGAACTGGGCCACCGGGTCTACCTGTCACTGCACGTTCGAGTGGAAAAAGAGTGGCAGCGGGATGCGAAAAAACTGGGTCGTTTGGGTTTTTAGCCCGGATAGTGTTCCGCCGAGAGAAGCAGTGTGCACCAGCTGCCTGGCGTCTGGCCACCGAGGAGTGTTACCCTGGCGGCGTGGGTTACACGCTTCTTCTTATTCGCCGCGGTGGGGTCTCGCTCTAAGGCCACCCTCCCCGCGGAGTAGGCGCGGCCTTTTCCCCCCGCACACCCGGTTCTCGGGATAAGAAGGATTAACGATGAAAAACCGTCAACAACCCAGTTCACTGCCCATCCACCGCTACCGACCCTATTCGGAGAGTTTTGCGGTGGCCCTTGCCGATCGCACCTGGCCCGATGCCAGCATCACGCAGGCCCCGCGCTGGTGCGCGGTGGATCTGCGCGATGGAAACCAAGCGCTGATCGACCCGATGAGCCCCGAGCGCAAAAAGGTCATGTTCCTGATGCTCGTGAAAATGGGGTTCAAAGAAATCGAAGTCGGTTTCCCCTCTGCCAGCCAAACCGATTTTGACTTTGTCCGAAGCCTCATCGAAGACGGCCTAATCCCCGAGGATGTCACCATTCAGGTGTTGACTCAGGCGAGGGAACACCTCATTCAGCGCACCTACGAGTCGCTCAAAGGCGCGAAGAGAGCGATTGTTCACCTCTACAACTCCACCAGTGTGCTCCAGCGTGAGGTCGTTTTTCACACCGACAAGCAGGGCATTATCGATATCGCTCTGCAGGGTGCGAAATGGTGCGTGGAGGCTGAATCCCTGATTCCCGACACCGAAGTGTTTTACGAGTACTCACCCGAGAGCTACACCGGTACCGAACTAGAGTTCGCCGCAGAGGTGTGTAATCGCGTGATGGACGTCCTGCGTCCCTCCCCGGAGCGAAAACTCATCATTAACTTGCCGGCCACCGTCGAGATGGCCACCCCCAATCTTTATGCCGACTCGATCGAGTGGATGTCGAGAAACCTGCACCACCGTGACAACGTCATCCTGAGCCTGCACCCCCACAACGACCGTGGGACGGCGATCGCGGCCGCTGAGCTCGGCTACATGGCCGGCGCCGATCGGATTGAGGGCTGTCTGTTTGGAAACGGTGAGCGAACCGGGAACGTCGACCTCATTGCCCTGGGGATGAACCTGTTTAGTCAGGGCATTGACCCGCAAATCGACCTCTCTGACTTGGATGAGCTCAAGCGCACCGCCGAGTACTGCAACCAGCTCGCAGTGCACGAGAGAAGTCCGTGGGCTGGTGACCTGGTCTACACGGCGTTTTCTGGCTCCCACCAAGACGCCATCAAGAAAGGCCTGGAGGCGATGCAGACCCAGGCTGATGCGTCGGGTGTCTCAGTCGACGAGATGGAATGGGCGGTGCCCTACCTACCGATTGACCCCAAGGACGTCGGTCGCAGTTACGAAGCCGTGATTCGGGTGAACTCGCAGTCGGGTAAAGGTGGTGTGTCCTATCTGATGAAGACTGACCACCACCTCGATTTGCCCCGACGTTTGCAGATTGAGTTCAGCCAAGTCGTCCAGCAGCGCACCGACACCGAAGGTGGCGAAGTCTCGAGCGAAGAAATCTGGAGCATCTTCCAGGACGAGTATCTGCCCGTCGACCAGGATGACGCCAAATGGGGCCGTTTTGAAATCTTCTCTACCGCGAGCAGTAGTGACCTCGGCGGCGAAGTGTCTTTGACGGTGCGGATGCGAGATGGTGAGAGCGTAGGCGAGTTTCACGGCGCCGGAAACGGCCCGATTGCGGCATTTTTAAGCATCTTGGGCGCCGAAGGCGTCGCGGTGCGACTCTTTGACTACGTGGAGCACACGATGGCGGCTAGCGGTGACGCGCGAGCGGCCGCCTACGTCGAACTCGACGTCAATGGCCGCACGCTGTGGGGTGTGGGAATCGATCCAGATATTTCCACCTCTTCGCTAAAAGCCATTGTCTCTGCGGTGAACCGCGCGCTGCGCCTCGAAATGGGATCTCCCGCTCTGGTCGCGGCGAGCGCCTGAGTCACTAAACGACAGCGGGCCTCCGGCTCGACATACTGGTAGGTATGCCCAGTATCCGCGATCACGCCGTGGTGTTGCGCAATCAACTCATTGGTGAATCGGATCGAATCATCACCCTGTTGTGTCGCGAGGAGGGCAAAGTCCGCGCGGTGGCCAAGGGCGTGCGCAAGACGACTAGTCGAATCGGCTCACGTTTGGCACCGTTTATGGTCGTCGATGTTCAGTGGTCGACGGGCAAATCGTTGGGCATCATCCAGCAGGTCGAAAGCGTCGGCTCCTACGCCAGTGGACTGGCGACCGACTACGAGGCCTACACCGCAGCCACCGCAATGGTCGAAACGGCGGACCAACTGACCCACCACGAAGCCACTCGGCAACAGTTTTTATTGCTCGTGGGCGGACTGCGCGCCCTCTCCGAGCGCGCCCACCCCACGTCTCTGATCTTGGATAGCTACCTCCTGCGCGCCTTGAGCCTCGCCGGCTGGTCACCGAGCGTCGATTCGTGCGCTCAAACCGGAGCTCCTGGCCCGCACCAGCACTTTGTGCCGGCACTGGGCGGGATGGTGGCCGCCGACGTCGCTCCCCCCGGAGCCCTTCGGGTCGGACCCCAGGTTGTTCAATTACTCGCCGCCCTATTGGAGGGCCAGTGGGATGTGGCAGAAGCCAGTGGCGCTTCCACTCGGGACGAGGCCTCCGCCATTGTGTCGGCATTTACCCAATACCACCTTGAGCGCGGTATTCGCTCACTCGGTGAAACCTCCAGGCTTCGAAGCGAGCGCACCGCGGAGGCCAGACAGTGAGCGAATTTCTCCCCGTGGATTGGACCGGACAACAACCACCCGCGTGGAATGAAGCGCGCATTCCCCAACACGTCGCGGTGGTGATGGACGGCAACGGACGGTGGGCAAATGCGCGGGGGCTCACCAGGATTGAAGGCCACCGGGCGGGTGAGGTCGCGCTGTTGGATGTGGTGGCCGGTGCGATTCAGGCCGGGGTGTCACACCTTTCGGTGTATGCCTTTTCGACCGAAAACTGGAACCGCTCGCCCGAAGAGGTGCGGTTTTTGATGGGGTTTAACCGGGAGGTCCTTCGTCGGCGGCGAGACCAGCTGGACGCCTGGGGGGTGCGTATTCGTTGGTCCGGGCGGACACCCAAACTCTGGTCGAGCGTGATTAAGGATCTGACGGAGGCCGAGCGGCGCACTCGAGATAACACCGGGCTCACCCTGTCGATGTGTGTCAACTACGGCGGCCGGGCAGAACTGGTCGATGCGGTCCGGGCGGTGGCGGCCGAGGTGAAAACGGGGAGTCTGAAGCCTGCTGGTATCCGTGAATCCAGCATCACCAAGCACCTCTACGTTCCCGAGGCGCCCGATGTGGATTTGTTTGTGCGCACGTCGGGTGAGCAGCGCACCAGCAATTTTCAGCTCTGGCAGTCCGCTTACGCCGAAATGGTCTTTCTCGACACCCTGTGGCCGGATATGACCCGACTGGAGCTGTGGGCGGCCATCGAGGAGTACCAGCGCCGGCAGCGGCGCTTTGGCGGCGCGGTCGATAGCCCCACGCAGCCTGGTTCCACCCCGGCCAGCTAGTCTAGATAGTTGCTGATTCCCCCGCCCGTTCGCCCAGGAGAGAAGGACAATGGCTCAGTCGTCGAAACTGGACAAAGTAATCGCGTTGGCCAAACGCCGAGGCTTTGTCTTCCAAGCCGGCGAAATTTATGGCGGGTCTCGCTCCGCCTGGGACTACGGCCCGCTGGGTACTGCCCTGAAAGACAACATCAAGCGCCAGTGGTGGCGCTCGATGGTGCAGCGTCGTGACGATGTGGTGGGGCTTGACTCCTCGGTGATCCTGCCGAAGAAGGTGTGGGAGGCCTCCGGTCACGTCGATGTGTTTAGTGACCCTCTGGTGGAGTGCACCAGCTGCCACAAACGCTTTCGTGAAGATCACCTCATCGAAGAGTTCGAAGAAAAGAAGGGTCGCCCACCGGAGGGAGGCCTGGCAGGAATTAACTGCCCGAACTGTGGAAATAAGGGCCAGTGGACAGAGCCTCGAGCTTTTAGTGGCCTGTTGAAAACCTACCTCGGCCCCGTCGACGATGAGGCAGGGTTGCACTATCTACGACCCGAGACCGCTCAGGGAATCTTTGTGAACTTCGCCAACGTCATGCAGTCCTCACGAATGAAGCCCCCTTTTGGTATCGCCCAGGTCGGCAAAAGCTTCCGCAACGAAATCACGCCCGGAAACTTTGTCTTTCGCACTCGCGAGTTCGAGCAGATGGAAATGGAATTCTTCGTGGAGCCGGGCACCGATGACGACTGGCACCAGTATTGGATCGACCTGCGCCACCAGTGGTACACCGATTTAGGTATCGATCCGGACAACCTGCGCCTCTATGAGCACCCCCAAGAGAAGCTCTCCCACTATTCCAAGCGCACCGTCGACATCGAATACCGCTTTGGCTTCCCGTCTGGAGAATTTGGCGAACTCGAGGGTGTCGCCAACCGCACCGATTTTGACCTCTCCACGCACTCGGAGCACTCCGGAGTGGACCTGTCGTTTTTTGATCAGGGCAAAGATTCACGCTGGGTGCCCTACGTGATCGAACCGGCGGCTGGCCTCACCAGGTCTCTCATGGCCTTCCTCGTCGACGCCTATTACGAAGACGAGGCGCCCAACTCGAAGGGCGGTGTGGATACCAGGACGGTCCTGAGACTGGACCCGCGCTTGGCCCCAATCAAAGTGGCCATTTTGCCGCTCTCTCGCGATGAAAAGCTCTCCCCGGTGGCCAAGCAGTTAGCGCAGACGCTCCGGGAGAATTGGATGGTTGACTTCGACGATGCCGGAGCCATCGGACGGCGCTACCGTCGACACGACGAAATTGGAACGCCCTACGCCGTCACGGTTGATTTTGATTCGCTCGAGGATCATTCGGTGACCATTCGCGAACGCGACTCGATGTCGCAAGAGCGCGTCGCCATCGCTGATCTTCCCGGCTATTTCGCCGAAGCCCTGGTGGGAGCGTAGCGAGGGTGTCGGGTCCCGCACAGACCCTCGAGGCGTCGCCGGAGGCGACGCCCGCGATGCGCATTGGCGATATCGGCTTGGCCGTGCCGGTCGTTCTTGCGCCGATGGCGGGAATTACGAACACCGCGTTTCGCCGCCTGTGTCGAGAGTTTGGCGCCGGGCTTTACGTCAGTGAGATGATCACTTCGCGCGCACTCGTGGAGCGCACCGAGGCGAGTATGCGCCTGATTACCCACCACCCGTCGGAACAGCCGCGCAGTATTCAGCTCTACGGGGTCGATCCGGCGACAATCGGTGAAGCCGTCACCATGCTGGTCGCCGAAGACCGAGCCGACCACATCGATCTCAATTTTGGGTGTCCGGTGCCGAAGGTGACCAAAAAGGGCGGCGGAGCCGCACTGCCCTGGAAAGTGGAGCTGTTTCGGGCCATTGTGGAGCGCGCCGTGAAATCCGCGGGCGATATTCCCGTCACCGTGAAAATGCGAAAAGGAATCGATTCCGACCACCTGACCTACTTAGAGGCCGCTCGAGCCGCCGAGGGGGCCGGGGTTTCGGCCGTCGCCCTGCACGCGAGAACCGCGGACCAGTTCTACTCCGGCCACGCCGATTGGGATGCCATTGGCACCCTGAAGCAGACGATTAATTCGATTCCGGTACTGGGAAACGGCGATATTTGGTCGGCAGAGGACGCACTCAACATGGTGGCTCACACCGACTGCGACGGCGTTGTGGTGGGTCGAGGGTGTCTGGGTAAACCGTGGCTTTTTGGTGACCTGGCGGCGGGCTTTCGGGGCGAGCCGCTTCGACACCGACCGGGCCTTCGAGAAGTTGCCGGCGCTTTTCGTCGCCACGCCCAATTGTTGGTCGAGTTTTTTGACGGTGAAGAAATCCGGGCCTGCCGCGATATTCGCAAACACGTGGCCTGGTATTTCAAGGGCTACCCGGTGGGCGGGGAGCTTCGCGCTGCTCTGGCCCGGGTGGAATCCCTGCAAGAAATTGACGACCTGGTGGGCCAGATGGACCTCGATCAGGAGTACCCGGGAGACGGCGCTGAGGGGCCTCGCGGTCGCGCCGGGTCACCCAAGCGCACCGCGCTTCCAGACGGGTGGTTGGACTCCACCGAATTGAGCGCCTCACAGCGCCACACCCTGCTGGAAGCCGAAGTTGATAGCAGCGGTGGGTAGTAGGTCGTGGTGAGTATCGACTACGGTCTGGAAGATCGCGAGCGTTTCGTCGCCGAGTCGCACTCGTCGACCAGGGGAGACTTTCAACGCGATCGCGGCCGGATTATCCACTCGTCGAGTTTCCGCAGGCTGTCTCAAAAGACCCAGGTGCTCTCTCCGACGTCGGGCGTCGATTTTGCGAGAAACCGGCTCACGCACTCTCTCGAAGTCGCCCAGGTCGGCAGAGAAATTGGGGGACGTTTGGGGCTCGATCCGGATGTGGTCGATGCGGCCTGCTTGGCTCACGATTTAGGCCACCCTCCCTTCGGCCACAATGGTGAGTCGGCTATTGCCCACTGGGCGCGGGATATTGGTGGTTTTGAAGGTAACGCACAGACCTTTCGCTCACTGACCCGGTTGGAATCGAAAGTGTTCGATGCGGGTGGGGCGCCTCGCGGTCTGAACCTCACCAGGGCGAGTCTCGACGCGGCCAGTAAATATCCGTGGCCAGACGCTCACGCACGAGTCGAGGGGGACGGTCGGCGCAAATTTGGGGTCTATGACGACGACCGGGAAGTCTTTCAATGGCTTCGAGCGGGGATGCCCGATCAGGCGGTCTCGCTCGAGGCCCAAGTCATGGATCTCGCGGATGACGTGGCCTATTCGGTCCACGATTTTGAAGACGCCATTGTGGGAGGGTTTATCCAACCCCAGCAATTGGTCGACCAATGGTCGGACTCAGCCGGCTTAGCCGTGGGGACCAGTTGGTCGGGATCGGATGTCGACTCCGAGCTCATGCAGGACGCCTTTGCCAGGCTTCGGGGTTTAGAACAGTGGCCCCAGGCGTTTGCGGGAGAGCGCGCAGATTTCGCGCGGTTGAAAAACTTCACCAGCAGCATGATTGGCCGCTTTGCCCAGAGTGTGACCCTGGGCAATGCCGACCGTGGCACGGATCTGCCCTTTCGCTACCGCTACCGGCTCAATGTTCCCGGGGACACTCTGGCCGAAATTGCGCTGCTGAAAGGCATTGTGGCGACCGCGGTGATGCGCCACGAAACACGCCAGCCGCTCTATCGCCACCAACGAGAGGTCCTCACCGATCTGTTGGAGGCCATTTGGTCTGATCCGATGCGCTACTTGGAGCCGACGTTCCAGCACGATTTTCTCGCCCAGGTCGGCCACGTGGGACAAAAGAGGGTTGTCATCGATCAGGTGGCCGCCCTGAGTGATGCGTCGGCGCTGGCCTGGCACGAGCGTCTCCACCGGGCGTAGTGGGGAAAGCTCCGGCGCGGTCACATCGAGTCGAACTAGACTCGAGGGGTGGCTGGTCGAATCCGGCGCGCTGATATTGATGAGGTGCGCCAGCGGGTAAATATCGCCGATGTCGTCGGCGATTACGTGAGCCTGAAATCAGCCGGTGTCGGATCGATGAAAGGCCTGTGTCCCTTTCACGACGAGCGCAGTCCCAGCTTCCACGTTCGACCTCAGGCAGGTTTTTACCACTGTTTTGGGTGCGGTGAAGGCGGCGATGTCTACACCTTCATCCAAAAACTCGACGCGCTCAGTTTCACGGAAGCCGTCGAGCGGTTGGCCGCCCGGGTGGGTTTTGCCCTCAGCTATGAAGACGGAGGGGCGGTCGAAGACGGCCAAAAGCGCAGCCGTCTGCTGCAGGTGAATAAGGAGGCAGAAGAGTTCTTTCGTGCCCAGATTCACAGCCCTCAGGCCGAAGCCGGGCGCACCTTTCTCGCCGAGAAAGGCTTCGACCAGTTGGCGGCGGAGCGCTTCGGGGTGGGCTATGCCCCCGATTCGTTCGATGCCCTCTCGAGCCACCTCACCGGCAAGGGCTTTAGCGTCCCGGAATTGATTGAGGCGGGAGTGGTGAGTAAGAGCGAACGCGGGGTGTATGACCGTTTTCGTGGCCGAGTCGTCTGGCCCATTAGGGACGTCACCGGTCAAACGGTCGGTTTTGGTGCCCGGCGGCTGAGCGATGACGATAAGGGGCCAAAGTATCTCAACACCCCCGAAACCCCGGTTTATCACAAGTCGAAAGTCCTCTACGGGCTTGATCTGGCGAAACGTCAGATCGCCAAAAAGCACCAAGTGGTCATCGTCGAGGGCTACACCGACGTCATGGCGTGCCATTTGGCGGGCATTGACACTGCCGTGGCCACTTGCGGTACGGCATTTGGTGCCGACCACATTCCCCTCATTCGGCGGGTGCTGGGCGACTCTGAACACAGCGTCGACCAGAGCCGAGGCGAAGTCATCTTCACCTTTGACCCCGATGAGGCCGGCCAAAAAGCGGCATCAAAAGCCTTTGCCGATCAGGGAAAATTTGCCGCCCAAACCTATGTCGCCGTCCCGCCCCACGGCTTAGACCCCTGTGATGTCCGCATTGAGCGAGGCGATGACGCCCTGCGCGATGTGATTGAGAGTCGCCGGCCGATGTACGAATTCATGATCAAACGAGTGATGGACGGCGTGGACTTGAACACCGTGGAGGGGCGTGCCCACGCGTTGAGGCAAGCGCTGCAGGTCGTCACCACGATCCGAGATGGCATTGTGCGCCAGGGTTATGTGCGCGAACTCGCGGGCTGGCTGGGAATGGAACCCGCTGAGGTGTCACGTGAGCTACAGCAGACCACTCGAAAGGCCCCGGCTACCCCCGGGCCGGTCGCCGTGTCAGACGACGCACCGATTTACCAGCTGGGCTCTCTGTCATCTGATCCGGTGACGACTATTGAGCGCGATGCACTGATGGCCCTGTTGCAACACCCCGAGGTGATTCCCCTGGAGCGCGCGAGCCAGGTGCTCCAGGCACACTTTTCCCACGGCGCACTCGCCCTCGTGCGCGATGCACTCCTCGCCGTGTTCGACCATTACGGCGAACCCGGCTGGGTCGGCCGAGTACAAGCAGAAATCCCCGAGTCGCTGCAGGTGTTTGTCCAACAAATGGCCGTGCACCCGCTACCCGAACGCGATGATGAGGCGGGTCGCTACGCGCTGGGAGTCACCGCCACGCTGCTGGATAAAGACTTGCTTCGGCGAAAAGGTCAACTATTGTCCTCGCTGCAGCGAAGCACACCGGGCAGCGACGATTATGCGGCCCTGCAGCGCCAGCTGGTAGATCTCGAGGCGACACGGCGCGGCCTTCAGGAGGGGGAATAGGTGCAGCAGCGTCACCAGCAACACGATGAGGGGCGGTACCTAACCCCGCACGCACCCCACCGCGCCCTCCACCCCGGCCCCATTGCCGTGGCTCCCACTCGGGGAGAAGCGTTTGTGGACGCTGTGCGGGCAGGAGGTGGGGATGTCCAACCACTCGATGAACACACGAGGGGGTTGGTGTGGTTGTCCCAAACACGCTCGGCGGAGTTAGCCGAGATTATTCACAACCACCCCGGCATTGAATGGCTGCAGCTGCCGTGGGCGGGGGTGGACGCCTTCTCCTCACTACTCGGTGAGCTGGCGGCCAAAGATGAACACAGCAGGCCGGTGGTGACCAGCGCCAAAGGCGCCTATTCCGAACCGGTAGCCGAACACGCACTGGCTCTGGTCCTCGCCGCCCTGCGCGAAGTGCCCCAAAAGGCCCGCGCCGCGCGCTGGCAAGAACAACGCACCGGTCTTTCCGTTTTCGGTAATCGGGTGTTACTGGTGGGAGCAGGGGGAGTGGCGCGCGCCTTTCTCGATCTTCTCGCTGCCTTTCGGTGTGACGTCACGGTGGTCCGCAGGGATCCCACCCAGCACGTCGAGGGCGCCGGGTCAATCGTGGGTCACGATGGCTGGCGAGAGTTGCTGCCGGAAATCGATGTCGTCGTTGTGGCCGCGGCGCACACTGAGTCGACCACCCGGATGTGGGGAGCGACCGAGTTTGCGGCGCTGCCCGAGCACGCGGTGTTCGTCAACATCGCGCGGGGCGCGCTTGTCGACATTGACGCGCTGGTCGTGGCTTTGCAGGAGGGCCAGATTGCGGGCGCCGGGTTAGATGTGACTGATCCTGAGCCACTGCCCGACGGGCATCCGATTTTTGACATTCCCCAGTGCGTCATTACCTCGCATTCGGCGGATACTCCCGACATGACGAAACCACTCCTGGCCGCACGGGTGGCCCACAACACGCAGGCGTTTCTGTCGGGAGTCGCCCTGCGCGGAGTGGTCTCCGTGGAGGAGGGGTATTGACACTGTGCGCGGCGGGGGCAAGGCCCGCTCTGCTACGCTATGGGCCGGTCAATCCTCGATAGCTCAATTGGCAGAGCGACCGGCTGTTAACCGGTAGGTTCTTGGTTCGAGTCCAAGTCGAGGAGCAATTAACTGCTCTACTGGACGCGCATCCCCGCGCGGCAGTGGGGGGCAATGTCGACACTGACGCGATGGGGTGAAGATGGCAGGAGCGAGCGTGGTGGTCCCACTCTGGCTTGTCTGGACACTCTCCGGTGTGTTGGTCCTGGTGGCAGTTTTTGGCCTGGGTATGTGGTTGCTGTGGTGGCGCCAAAAACAGCGAGTCGATACCCGCGCCGGGTCTCGCGTGGAGGCTGAGAATCAGCGCATCGATGCGGAACTTCGGGTCGCCGAATTGGCCGATCGCATTCAGTTGATGACCGAAATTCACGATCAGGCTGCGGCCACCATCACGTCAGTGATTTCTCAGGCCGAGGGCGCGCGAATGGTCGCCCAAGCCGACCCGGAAGTGGCCAATCGCGTCGCCTCCGCGATTGCCGACCAGTCGCGCAGTGCTTTAACCGATTTACGCCGGGTGGCCAATGTCGGTCGCCAGGGCAACGACCATGCCGGCTTGGCGCCCACGATTGGTTCCATCGAAGAGCTTTTCCAAGGCATGGACGACTCGGGACTGATCGTGAAGTTCGAGGAATCGGGAAAAGCCTTCGACGTAAGCGCGAGCGCTGAAATTGCGATCTATCGCATCGTTCAAGAAGCACTGAACAACTCCCGGCAACACGGTGGACCGGGGGTGACAGTCAAAGTCTCGATGACCTGGAGTAGCAACGGTCTCCAGTTACGCATCGACGACGACGGAATTCGGGTCAAAAACACTCAGCGCCAGCAGTGGGGAGACGGCGCTGGCTACAGCATCGCCGATGATCAGCGGGCGCTCGTGGAAATGTTGGACGGTCGGGGCATGAAGGACATGAAATCCCGCACCGAGGCCTTCGGCGGGGTGTTTTCGGCTCACCGAGTGCCGGGTGTGGGCTTTAGCCTTTCGGCGGCGTTTCCCACCCTGCGTTTTCACAATGCGGTGAGCTCGATACCGGGCGGCCCCTCGTCGAGTGCGTACAGCGCCTCCAGCGGAGTCGGTGATGACAGCGAGCGATAGCTCGACTGCTCGGGCGAGAGCGCAGGGGCTGCAAGTGGCCCTCGCCGTGTCCCTCTACGGAGTGTCGTTTGGCGCTCTCGCGGTCACGTCGGGATTTTCGCTGTGGCAAACGATGGTGTTGAGTCTGGTGATGTTTTCGGGAGCGTCGCAATTCGCCCTCATTGGCATCATCGCCACCGGCGGCGCAGCCGCCGGCCTCGCCGCGGTCCTATCTGCCGGGTTACTGGGCATTCGAAACAGTCTTTATGCCCTCCGGATGTCGCCGCTCGTGGGGGCAAGGGGTGGTCTTCGGGTCATCGCTGCCCACCTCACAATCGATGAGTCCACCGCGGTCGGCAGTGCTCAAACGAGTGTGGCTGCGGGCCGAGTGGGCTTTTGGACAACGGGTGTCGGCCTCTTTATCGGCTGGAATCTCATGACCCTGCTCGGGGCGCTCCTGGGCAACGTGTTGGGCGATGTGCGCACCTACGGTTTAGATGCCGCCGCGGCGGCGGCCTTTTTGGGCTTGGTGTGGCCGTGGCTTACCCGCGGTGAACCAGTGGTCGCCGCGGTCGCGGCGGCCGTGTTGACCGTGGCTCTCGTTCCCGCTCTTCCCACCGGTGTTCCCGTGCTCGTTGTGGCATTAACCGCCATCGCTTTTGGTCTCTACCGACACCGTGTCGCCCCGCAGGCCCCGCCACGAGAGGAGGTTACGCCGTGAGTGCCATCTGGTGGAGTGTAATCGCCGCGTCCCTGCTGGTGTTTGCGCTGAAATTTGCGGGCTATCTCGTGCCACAAAAAGTGGTTGCTGGTCCAGTGGTGTCTCGTGTGGCGGGCGTCGTGACCATCGCCCTGTTGAGTTCGTTGGTGGCCTCCCAAACCCTCGCCGGTGACGGCGGCATCGTCCTCGATGCGCGAATCCCGGCCGTTGCGGTGGCCGGCCTCCTGCTGTGGTTTCGAGCCCCATTCATTGTGGTCATTGTCGCCGCTGCGCTGGTGGCTGCGGGACTGCGTCTTATCGGTTGGATGCCGTAGGAAGACCCAGGGTGACTCCTCGGGCGCGAGTGGTGGTCGGGGGAGGACTAGTGACGGCCCCCGCCGAGGGAATGCTCGGTCAGGCCCGGTCGGCGTCGCCCCCGGGGAGGCCGTCCCCGGCGGTCTCGGCGTGGTCTCTGTCGGGGTGGTCTCTGTCGGGGTTGTCGAAAAAGTCTTCCTCGGTGCCCTCCAGACCCGGCGTCCAGCTCGTGGCGTGGCCGATGACTCTTGATTCTGCGATGTCCGAGTCAGCTTCCCGGCGCCACGGCCTGGAGAGTCGGTCTCGATAGAGGACGCCCTGGAGATGGTCGTATTCGTGTTGAAAAATACGCGCCAACCATCCGGTAGCCGCAATATCGACCGCGTTGCCCTCGAGGTCGCTTCCCCGCAGGCGCGCGCGCTCGGCTCGAGCGAGCGGGTATCGAAGCCCCGGAATGGAGAGACAGCCCTCTTCGGCGGGTTCGCCGCGAAACCGCCCCCTCCAGGGGCCCCGGAGGGTGATACTCGGGTTCAGCACATGGCCCTGGTGGAGCCCCTCATCAGACTCCCAATGCCAGACGAAAACCTGTCGCCTCACACCCACTTGCGGGGCAGCGAGACCCACACCGGGGGCGGCGTGCATGGTCTCGGTCATGTCCCGCACGAGGGCTCGAATGTCGTCGGTCACGCCCTCGACCAGGGAGGCTTTTTCGCGTAACGGCTGTGACGGGGTGATGAATATCGGCAATATAGCCACGGGGATAGGCTACTGCTCGCGCTGTGACAGACTGGGAGCATAACTTCTCACTGCACACCGCTGTGGGAAAAAATTTTGTGCGAGTGAAAAGGACAACCCATGACGACACGTGCCCTCGCGGCAATGGCTGCCGGAGTCGACTTAGTACCCTTCGAGTTTGACCGACGAGAGGTCGGACCGGGCGATGTTCGCATCGAGATCACCCATTCCGGTGTCTGTCACTCCGATATTCATATGGTGGGTGGTGAATGGGGCGACCAGCAGTTTCCGATCGTGCCCGGTCACGAAATCGTGGGGCGGGTCGCCGCGGTCGGTTCCGATGTGACCGAGTTCGCCCCGGGCGATCTCGCGGGTGTCGGTGTCTACGTCGATTCGTGTCGTGAGTGTCCCAACTGTCTGGCCGGAGAATCAAACAGCTGCCACCAGGGCATGACCGGTACCTACGCGGTTCCCGACCGCCGTCACGGCGGTTACACCCAGGGCGGTTACGCCTCTGACATCGTTGTCGACCACGGCTACGTCGTCCACGTGCCAGAAAGCCTTGACCCTGCCGGAGCGGCGCCGTTGCTGTGCGCGGGTATTACGCTGTTCGCCCCGCTCAGCCGCTTTAAGGCAGGCCCCGGCAAGCGCGTAGGCATTATCGGTTTGGGTGGCCTCGGTCACATGGGGGTCAAGTTTGCTCACGCCATGGGTGCCGAAGTGACCGTGATTTCGCACAGCCCCGGGAAAGAAGCCGACGCGAAGAAGCTGGGTGCTGATCACTTCCTGCTCTCCACCGACCAGGAGCAGATGGATGCCCACCGCTATGGTTTTGACCTGTTGATCAACACGGTGTCGGTGCCCATTAACGTGAACTCTTACCTGGAACTGCTGGACTTCCGAGGCACTCTGGTGATGGTGGGTCTCGCCGGTGAGCCCTACTGTTTTGACGCTCCGGTGATTTTGAACCAGGGCCGCTCGATTACGGGCAGCATGATTGGTCCGGTCAGCCAGCTCCAAGAGATGTTGAACTTCTCGGCAGAGCACGGCATTCACTCCGAGATCGAAATGATCACCGCGGACTACATCAATACGGCTTACAAGAGAGTGATCGACTCTGATGTGCGCTACCGCTTCGTCATCGACGCGTCCACGATCTAAGGGCACACGGTGAGCAACCGCTGTGTGGTCGTTGCGGTGATTCGACCGCGTGAGGGCCAGATCGGCACAGTGCGCGAGCACTTGCAGGCCGTCATTCCGGCCGTGCACGGGGAGTCGGGGTGTGAGTTTTACGCTCTTCACGAGGGCACCGACGACACGTTGGTCTTTGTTGAAGCGTGGGATTCACGAGAACAGTGGCTGCAGCACATGGAGGGTCCGGCGGTGCGAGAAATCACGGAGCGTTTAGAGGGACTGCTCGCGGCGCCGACCGAAGTCCACGAGGTCTACGGTGTTCCGGTCGGCGAGCTCGAGAAGGGCCTCATCCCGACTGCAGCGGCGTCCCGGTAGGCTCGCGCGACCGCTGGTCAGCCCTCGGCGGGGTGGCCCTGGGTAATCCGGCTTGGGTAATCCGGGGCGGTGTGTTGAGAAGGTGTGTTGAGAAAAAGTCCTCTCATTGGTTACTGGGGCACCGTGGGGGCTGGTCGAGTCAGATCTGCCGAGTCCCCTCGAAGCGGTAACACTGGGTGAAAACCGGCGCTACTCAGAATGTCCTCTGAGGCGCCGACGACCGTGTCGACCAGGTGGGAATCTGCAGTGGTGCCGGGGTCTAGCCAGTGTGACCAGAGGTCCTCTGGTAGTGCCACCGGAGCTCTGTGGTGGATGGACTCCAGGTGGCGCGGCGCCTCGCGAGTGAGCATCGTGGCGGTCACGACCCGCTGGTCTCCCACACCCCAGAGCGAATACAGTCCCGCAAAGGCGAAAAGGCGCCCCTGGGTCGGATAAATGTAGTGGGGCGTTTTGACCCGCCCGTTGGTCTGCCACTCGAAATAACCGGACGCGGGAATGAGCGCCCTGGTGTGGGCGAATGCCCGGCGGAAGGTGGGTTTTTCTGCCACACTCTCGCTGCGCGCGTTGAAGGTGGGGTAGGGCGTCTCGAGGGTGTCACTCCACGAGGGGGTCAGCGACCAACGCGCCGGCCCCAGAACACGCTCTGCCGGGTGCGAGTCGACGGCCCGCTCGATCACTATGGGAATCGTGCTGGTGGGGGCAATATTCCACGATGGCTCCCAGTCCTGAAGCCTGGTCGAGGTCACCTGGAAAAAGTCGACGAGCTCGTCGTCTACAACCCCTAGAGCGTAGCGACCACACATTCTCCCATTGTCCCTCTTAGGCTAGAGGGATGAAACCGTGGGATGTCATTGTGGTGGGTGCCGGTGTGACCGGTATGACGATTGCCAGGATGCTCAGCGACCAAGGCCAGCAGGTGTTGGTCCTCGACAAGTCCCATCGACCCGGGGGGCGACTGGCGACGAAAAATGTGGGCGGGATGGCGCTGGATTCCGGTGCCATTTCTATGGAGGCGGCGGACCCGGAGGTCCAGAACCTGTTGACTGGCTGGCTCGGAGCCAAATGGGCACCGCACAACCGCGAGACGGGTACGACGCAGTGGGAGTTCAACCATTCGGCCCGGGATACTGCCGAAGCCTGGGCGTATGGCCTGAAAGTCCAACGCACCCACGTCACGCACCTCATCAGCAATCAGCCTGGGGCGGTGGGCGTTGTTCGACACGGGTTCGGCGATGCGATCTGGGGTCGCTCCGTGGTGTTGACCGCACCGATACCGCAGTCCCAGGCAATCATTGCCTACAGCGATTTGGTCTTGGACTACTCGCTGGACAGCGTTGAGTACCGAAAGCGCCAGGTTCTCCTGGCTGCCCTGGAAGGTGACGGCCTCGATCCGGATTCGCACTGGTCGACCGACATCATCGAATCGGTGCGTCTTCGCCCGCACCCGGAGGGTCTACTGGGGATTGAAGCCTACGCACGACAGGCGTGGTCGGAGGCGACGTGGGACGAAGACGCCACCATTTCGCAGGGTCGCCTGCTGCTCGAGCTCGGATTACTGGTCGGCCACGCGCGAGTTGTCGACACGCAGGTGATGCGTTGGCGCTATGCGATGACCGATGTGCCACACCCGGCACCCTATTGGCGCCACCCCGATCAGCCGGCCATTTGGATGGCCGGCGACGGATTTGGTGACGCCACAGGCCCCCACCGCGGCATCGAACGCGCCATTCATTCCGCTCAGGCGGTCGTCGCGGGCCTCAGTCAGTAACTGCGACCGCGTGTGCGTTGAACACTAGGCGAGCTCGCCAAACGAGGTCGCGACCTCCGGAAGCGACGAGTCGTTTCCGAACATAAAATGTTTACTCATGTCCGGTGAGTATTTGGCGAGGTAGCTTTCTTTGCCCACCCGCTGGCTCAGCTCGCGGTGGTGAATCACGCTTCCGCCGCAACACAGTCCAATGACTTTCACGCCCAGCGAGTGGGCGTATGCGCCAAACTCCGCGGTTTCGTAACGGTTCGAGTTTTGTGCCTCCAGGGCATCAGGAAACGTGCGCTCGTGGGGGAGTGTCGCCGTATTTCCCGCGTCGGGGAGGTTAAAGAATGTCGTGTGCTCGTCGGTGGTGCGAAACGTCCCGGGCATTGCGCAGACGTTGTGGTTGCCGACCGCGTCCACAATGTCTTTGACGATGGGGCGAATGGTCTGGGGACCCTGAAAACAGTTGGTGCCCACGACATCTGCGCCCTGGTCGGCGAGACGCTTTGCGGCCTCACCCGGTGTCACCCCGTCGCGCAATTCACCGGTGGCGAAGACGGCGACGTTCACAATGGCGGGAAGTCCGACCGCTTTGATTTCTTCCAGGGCAATGCGGGCCTCTTCGTAGAAATACATGGTCTCGGCGAGAATCAGATCGGCACCCTCTTCTTTCGCCCAGGTCACCATCTCCCGATACATCGCCCGGACCTGATCCGCAGTGGCTGGGTCGTCGGGGTCGAAGATGTTGGAGTTAGAGATGTTGCCGGCGACGAAAATGTCTCGGCCTAACTCTTCGCGCTCTTCGGCTGCCACTCTCACCGCGATCCGCATGGCTTCGCGGTTCAGCGGCTCCAGCAGGTGTTCTTCACCGATGATGCGCATTTTTTCGCGGTGGCCGTTGTAGGTGAAGGCCAGTGCGATATCGCTCCCGGCGCGAAGGAAATCCCGGGTGACCTGTTCCAGTACTTCGGGATGTTCGAGTGCCACCTTCGGCACAAATTCCCCCGCGGTGATGTACCCGCGGCGTTCCACTTCGAATAGATAACCTCCGGCGAGGACCAGGGGTTCATCCTCGGTGAGGCGTTGACTAAATGATTGAGTGTTCATTGGAAGCTCCCGCAAAATCGACTGGTGAGGGTTTGCTGGGGGCTCCCGCAAATGATGAGCATCAGTCTAAGGCCTCGGGGTGAAGGTTGCGAAAAGTGACATGAGGTAGCGACCCGCGGCGGGGTTTACAGGGCCCGAACGGGCCTCGGGCGCCGTGCCAGCGCGCCACGCAAAAGCCTGCTTGGGCCGAGAGAGGTCTCGGCTTGAAGGCGTCTAGGCGTCCTGGCGCTTGAGCCTCGACGCCGTTCGAGCGCGCATTGTCTGGTCGAGCTCAACTTTGCGAATGCGCACAATTTCGGGGGTTACTTCGACGCATTCGTCTTCTCGGGAGAACTCCAGGGACTCCTCGAGGGAGAGCTGGCGTGGGGGAGTGAGGCGCTCTAATTCTTCGGCCGTCGAGGAGCGGATGTTGTTGAGCTTTTTCTCTTTCGTGATGTTCACGTCCATGTCGTCGGCGCGAGAGTTTTCTCCCACCACCATCCCCTCGTAGACGGCATCACCGGGTTTCACAAAGAAGCTCATGCGCTCCTGCAGGGCCATCATCGCGTTCGATGTCGCCACCCCCTGTCGGTCGGCGACAATCGAACCCGAGCTTCGCATCACAATGGGTCCGGCCCAGGGTCCGTAACCGGCGGAAATGGCGTTGGCGATACCTTGGCCGCGGGTGAGGGTCAAAAATTCGGTGCGGAAGCCAATGAGACCCCTCGAGGGGACGGTGAAGTCAATGCGCACCCACCCGGAGCCGTGGTTGGCCATATTGTCCATGCGGCCCTTTCGAGCCGCCAACAGCTGGGTGATGGCCCCGACGAATTCTTCCGGGGCGTCGATCGTGAGCGCTTCCAGGGGTTCGTGGGTGCGGCCGTCAATCATCCTGGTGACCACTTGTGGCTTCCCCACCGTGAGCTCAAAGCCCTCTCGGCGCATGTTCTCCACCAGGATGGCCAGGGCCAACTCGCCGCGGCCCTGAACCTCCCAGGCGTCGGGGCGACCGACGTCGACGACTTTGATTGAGACGTTACCAATGAGTTCCCGATCGAGACGGTCTTTGACCATCCTCGCGGTGAGCTTGTGACCTTTGATCAGTCCGGCCAGCGGCGACGTGTTGGTCCCGATCGTCATCGAGATGGCCGGTTCGTCGACCGTAATGGCGGGAAGGGGCCGTACGTCTTCAGGGTCAGCGATTGTTTCGCCGATGGTGATGTCTTCAATGCCGGCCACGGCGACAATATCGCCGGCCATAGCACTCTCAGCGGGGTAGCGCTCCAGGGCACGGGTCTTCATCAATTCGGTGATGCGCACGTTGTGGACGGTGCCATCGTGTTTCACCCACGCAACGTTTTGACCCTTTTTCATAGTCCCGTTGAAAATACGCAGAAGCGCGATGCGTCCCAAAAAGGGCGAGGCATCGAGGTTGGTGACGTGGGCCTGAAGTGGGTGTTCGTCGTCGTATGTGGGGGCAGGGATGTGGGTGAGAATGGCACTAAAGAGGGGTTCTAAGTCGGGGTTATCCGGTAGTGAACCATCGGCGGGTTGATTCAGGCTCGCCGCACCGTCTCGCCCGGCTGCGTAAATGACGGGCAGCTCGAGTAGGGCATCGACGTCGACATCAGGAACCTCGTCGCTGAGGTCAGAGGCCAAACCCAAGAGGAGGTCTTGGGTTTCTGCCACGACGTCGTCGATTCGCGAGTCTGGGCGGTCGGTCTTGTTGACCAGCAAGATCACGGGAAGTTTGGCCGCGAGGGCTTTTCGCAGGACGAAGCGGGTTTGCGGCAGCGGACCTTCAGAGGCGTCAACGAGCAGCACGACACCGTCGACCATGCTGAGGCCACGTTCCACCTCACCGCCAAAGTCGGCGTGGCCGGGGGTGTCAATCACGTTAATCGTGATGTCTTTGCCGCCCGAGTGAATACCGGAGTAGGTCACCGCCGTGTTCTTGGCGAGGATGGTGATGCCTTTTTCCTTCTCCAAATCGCCGGAGTCCATGGCGCGTTCGGTGACTTCACCGTGGGCAGCGAAGGAGTTCGTCTGGCCGAGCATGGCGTCGACGAGAGTGGTCTTTCCGTGGTCAACGTGGGCGACGATGGCGACATTTCGCACGTCGTCGCGTGTAGTGAGAGCGATGAGAGTGTCCTTAGGGCTAAGTGGTGCAGAAGTTTCCAACCGAAGCCCTGCGACACCATCTTAACGGCGATGCTCGATCTGTGTTGGGGGTGGGCTCAGACTTGCGTGCTTCGCCGTTTCTGCTGCCGCACGTCTTAGACTTGAGCCCGAGGGGCGGTAGCTCAGCTGGTTAGAGCAGCGGACTCATAATCCGTCGGTCACGGGTTCAAGTCCCGTCCGCCCTACCACCATTCTGACTCAGTATGCGGCTTCTCCCGCCGAGGGCCCACTACTGGCAATTTGATCGGAGAGCTTGCTGAGAAAGCTCGGCCAGTCCGTGCTCCCCTCGTCGCGCCCCATCCGGACAATGACAGTGTTGTCGTCGGGAGAGACAAAAACGTATTGTCCGCGGTGTCCCTGTGCAAAGTACCTGCCGTCGGGTAGCACCCACCAGAAATAGTTGTAGTTCTGCTCGAGGAAATCGTTGTCACCGATGGACACGTTTGTCGGAGCGGTGGCCTCGTCCACCCAGTCCCGCGGCACAACCTGCTCCCCGTCCACCACGCCTTCGTTGGCGAACATCAGACCGAAGCGCGCGAGGTCACGAGGACGCGCGTTGAAGCCGTGGGCCGACTGCTCAAAGCGGTTGTAGAAGCTATCAACGCTCCAGGACGCATCCGCTTCAGCACCCATTGGCCCCCACCAGGACTGGCTCATGTATTCGCTGATGGTCGTGCCGGTGGCGCGCTCCAGTGCCATCCCCAGAAGCTGGGGGTTGTAGTTGTTGTACAACCAGGTCTGACCCGGCTCCTCAACAATGATCGGATTAGTGATCGCTGATCGCCGAAGATCGGTGCCGAAGTAGGTGTTGACTTCATCGGCATAGGGGCTTCGACCCTCTTCGTCGTAGGCGATGCCCGAAGTCATGGTGATCAAGTGGCGCAAGGTGATGTCGCCGAATCGCGGATCCTGCTGCAGTAGCTCGGGTACGTAGTCAGTGATGGGGTCGTTGATGGATGATATATGGCCGTCCTCAATGGCCATTCCAATGGTGGTCGACATTACTGATTTGGTGACCGAAAAAGAGTTGTGGAGTGCGTCTGGGTCACGATCCTCGGCATACCATTCAGTGACGAGGACACCATCTCGCACAATCAAAAACGCGGTGGTTTTACTGTCAGTCAGAAATTGGTCGAAATCGTCTTCTGAGCTCAGGATGAGTGGGGCCTGAAGTGGCTGGTCTAAAATGTAGGGCCGCAAGTCAAGGCCTTCCAGGGCCTTGAGCGCAGTGTCATCTGCTCCGTGAGGCAGTTCTGACGCGCTTGAGGATGGAATGTCGTTGGCCGGAAAAACCCGGATGTGTTCGATATCAGCCCCGTCCCAAAAGACGATCCCAAACATGACCCCTCGAGCGACCTGGGAAAATGGAGTGGCGGCAAGCACCAAGGCGAAAATAGTGACGGGAACCATCACTATTACACCGAGCACCCATCGCCACCGATGGTGTGCTTTTCGCCGGGGTATTGGCTGTGACATCGCTGGAGCCTAGCAGGTGCAGCGTTTCTTCATCCAGGGAGCTAAAGCGCCAACGCTCCAGACGAAGGGTTTATCTGAAGGGTGCAACACGTCGATGAGGGGGTATTTCTCCTGCCCCGATGGAGGGCGACTAGAGCCCGAGCTCGCGGTCTCGGGTTCAAGTTTCGTCCGGCCCGCCGTCGTGCACATTGAGTGCACGTCTTTATCTCGCCCACTCCAAACCCAGCCACGCTAAACCCCACCTGTTGACTGGTATCCGCAACGTCGGCAATCGCCTTCTCACCCCAGCTCATTCGTCGGCACGGAACTCATAATCCGTCGGTCACGGGTTCAAGTCCCGTCCGCCCTACAGAATGGAATTTGCGTCCCCGATGTGGGCTTTTCGCCCCGCTCCCTCATCGATCTTGGACCGGAGCTCGGTCTGTCTGCCGGGCCCGCGACTGGTGAGCAGATAGCGCAGATAATTCTGCAGCAATAGCGAAAAGGTCGCGGGTAGCATGAGCCCTATGACCCTCACCCGAACCCTGACAATCAATGTGTTGGGCCTCGGTGTTGCGTCAGTCCTGATCGTGGCTTTATGGGGTCAGCAGCTCGGCATTGCCGGTGTTCTGCTCCTCAGCATTGTGCTGCTCGGTGGGGTGATCTCTGCGGTCCACCACGTGGACGTGATCGCAGCGTATGTCGGCAGAGTTTTCGGAGCCGTCATATTGGCTCTTGCGGTCACGATTATTGAAGTGTCCTTGATTGTGTCCGTGCTCGTCGCCTCCGGAGAATCAGCTGCGAGTTTAGGCAGAGACACGGTTTTTGCTGCGGTCATGATTGCAACGAATGGAATCATCGGGCTTTCAGTAGTCGCGGCCACCCTTCGATCCTCCACGTCATCGTTCAACTCTGAAGGTAGTGGCGCGGCGCTCGGTGCGATTGCGGTGATCGCGACACTTAGCCTGGTGGTCCCTTCATTCACCACCGGCTCATTCGGTCCGACCTTCACCACACCGCAGTTAGTGTTTGTCGGTCTGGCAGCGCTTGGTGTCTATGTTCTCTTTCTCTACATCCTTACTGTGCGCAACCGCGAACACTTTGAGGACCCGGCAAGCCCCCCGACTCAGTCGTTAACAGTGGTTCCTACGCGGGTGGCTTTTGCTCTCAGTGTGATTTTTCTTGCACTGGCCCTCGTGGGCGTGGTGCTTCTGGCCCAGGTACTCTCTCCCTCGGTCGAGAGCGCCGTGACCGGGGCGGGTTTCCCATTGACTTTTGTCGCCGTCATTATCGCTCTGGTGATTTTGTTACCCGAGGGCACAGCGGCTTTTCGGTTCGCCCGCGTGGGACACCTCCAGGCAAGTTTTAACATTGGCTACGGTTCAGCGTTAGCGAGCATTGGGCTCACAATCCCAGCGTTAGTGGTGGTGTCGTTTCTTCTGGACTTTGACCTCGTTTTCGGGCTGAGACCAGTGGATATTGTGTTGTTCATCCTGACCCTGGTGGTGAGCACCGTCACAGTGGCGTCGCACAGGGTCACCCTATTCCAAGGGGGCCTTCACCTGGCGATTTTCTCGGCTTTTTTATTTCTTGCGATCAGCCCTTGAGCTTTCCAGCGAGTGGGAATGCGTATGAAGGACACATCACCATCTCACCCACTCCACCACCAGTCACGCTAAACCGCAGCTGTTAACTGGTATCCGCAACCCCAGCTAATGCCCTCTAACCCCAGCTAAAACGAAGGTGTCGAATTCGTCATCGGTCGGTCACGGGTTCACGTCTCTTCCGCGCTACCGGGTGGCCTGTCCCCAGACAGCCATCAATCGCCGAAGACTAGTGACCGCAACGGGAAACCACACTGGGGGTCGGGTCAAAGTGTCACCAAAACGTGCACCAGGCCCCAGCGGCGAGGCCTCCCGCGCTAGTGTGACCTCGGCATCTGTCCTGCCACCCGGACCACAATCTCGGGGCAGGTCATCCTCCTCGCCGACTGGATCAGCATTCGCCGACTCCAGACGTGATCCCGGCGTACGCTGGCGTGGACGTGTTAACGACGAGCGTCAGCAGGATTTAACGAACTAGCGGGGAATCCGCAGACTTGCCATCCCACCGTCGACCGCGAGGATGGTACCTGTGGTGGAACCTGAGCGAGGGTCGGCCAGGTAGGCGATGGCGTGAGCGACCTCGTCGGCACTGACAAGTCGTCCGATGGGTTGTCGTGCTTCTAATCGAGAACGCTCGCCTTGAGGGTCCGCGGTCTGATCGAGCAACCTTTGCACCCAGGGCGTGTCTGCGGTTCCCGGATTGACTCCGTTCACACGAATGCCATCTTCCAGAAAATCCGCCGCGCACGCTCGGGTGAGGCTCTCGAGTGCTCCCTTCGACGCCGCGTAGACGGCGCGTTTCGGAATGCCGGTGGTGGACGCAACCGAGCAGGTGTTGACCACGACCGGAGATTTTCCCTTCGCGAGAAGGGGGTGCAGGTGGCGCGTGACGCGGGCGGTACCAAACACATTGACACCGAAGACTTTGTCCCACTCCTCCGGAGTGGATTCCAGTACCGACCCGACGGCGCCAACTCCCGCATTATTGACCAGAACGTCGATACTGCTGGTGTGGCCGAGTAGCTCGGCCACCGCCGTGCTGACAGAGTCTTCCTGGGATACGTCACAGTAGATAAAAGTGCCGACATCGGCGAGACCACCCTCCTGGAGGTCGAAGCCGTAGACGGTTACTCCCTCCTCGGCGAGTCTGTGGGCAACGCTGAGGCCAATTCCAGATCCCGCCCCGGTGACGACGGCGGTGCGCCCAGGAGCAGAGGTGTCGAGAGCGGTCATAATGTCCTCCTCAGTAGGGAAATGAGGTCAATTGTGCAGATGCTACGAGACATTTCTGCGACAGATGACGTGACGCTGGTGTCGCTCGCCTTCCCAGAATAGATGAGTTTCGCGCACACTTCGTGCCATTCACCTCCCCCCGAAATCCCCCACAGGGCAGCTGTGGATTCATCTGGAGTATCGACCCTCGTGCAGGGCCATCGGGGGAGACACCCTGGCCGGAGATACCCTGGCCGGAGATACCGTGCCCGTGTCTCCGGGGAGAATCTGAGCGCCCCGGTGGCCGGGGGCGCTAGGCGATGCGCCAAGGGCGCTGGCGCGGGCACCGGCAAGACAGTTCACGCCTTGAACGCGCGGCTTGATTTCGCCCCGCTGTGTGCTACTCGGATGGCCAGGCAACACCCGAGGATTCGCCGAGCTGAGTGAGTTCAGCGACGACACCCTCGCTCAGCGGAATACCCGACTCGAGGCGGGTCTGGGCCGTGAGCAGCTCTGGTTCACCGGGGACGAGCACTGGACGGTCGGGGGAGACCGGTTCAGTGTCATGAGCGAGAGCAATCAATTTCTCAGCGCGGCGCTCAAAATCTGCTCGGGGCATGAAGTCACCAATCGAGATGGCCAGAAAGAAGTGGCCAACATTTTGGGTTTTGCTGAAGTCTTCGTACATGTTGCCCACTTCATGACCAATGGCCGCTCCGGAGAGGACGGCAGAGAGCATTTCCACGAAGAAACCCAGCGCATATCCTTTCGGGCCAGCGGCAGGAAGCAACGCTTGAACAGCGTGGGGGTCGGTGGTGGGTTGGCCGTCTTCGTCGACCCCCCAGTTGCCGGGGATGGGGGTGTCCGCGAGGCGAGCTCCGTACACCTTTCCCATGGCCGCTTCGCTGGTGGCCATATCAACGCTCACGACACCCGATTCGGTGGGAGCGGCGAGAGCGAGAGGGTTGGTTCCCAGCAGGGATCGTCGACCTCCGAAGGGCACGACGATGGGCTCAGAATTCGACATCACCATGCCGAACAGGCCCTGTTCGGCAAGTTCGCGGGCAAAAAAGCCCGCCGCCCCGAAGTGCGCGCTCTCCGACACGGTCACCGCCGCCACACCCAGCTCTTTGGCGATGGAGGCAGCGGTGGATGACGCTTCCCGCGCGGCTAGTTGCCCGGCCACTCGGTCTGCTCGCACACGAGCGGTCGCTCCGCGCACCGTACTCTCGCACGAGGCCTTGGGGTCGATGAGGCCGTGGCTAATACGCTCGTGATAGGCCGTGAGACGCATCACACCGTGGGAGTCGACCCCTCGGAGGTTTGCGTCGACGAGGGTGTGCGCGATGTATTGCGCGTCGGCGGCCGAGTATCCCCAGGAGGCGATGAGATCGGTCGTCCATCGGGTCAGAGTCTCGGAAGTGATGTTGTGGGACATGGGGACCGTTTTCTGGAGGCGTCTCATGGAGACCAGTAGCCTCCCATTAATCTGGGGAGGAGCGTCCCCGCGAGTCTACATCGTCGCGCTCCGGTGGTCTGGTTGCCAGATGCGCCCTGCGGTGCACCCACCACAGTGTGCCCTGGGACAAATTGCCCTAGCATTTCTCTATGGAACCGCGGAAAGCGCTTGTCACGGGCGCGAGCTCAGGAATAGGGGAGTCGACTGCCCGGCAACTGGCCTCGGAAGGCTATTCCCTCTGGCTCACGTACGGCTCCCGGGTGACAGAGACCGAGGCCGTCGCCGAACAGTGTCGGCAGCTTGGCGCCCCTGATGTGCGCGTCTCTCAATTTGACCAGCGTGACTCGGAATCGATTGCCTCACTCGTCGACGACATTTCAGAGGGCTGGGGAAGCCTCGATGTGTTAGTCAATAACGGGGGTGTCCTTCCGTACACGACGATTGAGGACATCACGGAAGAAGAGTGGGATTTTGTCCTGCAAACCAATGCGCGAGGCACATTTTTTCTCACGCGGGCGTGCCTGCCTCTCATGCGGGAGGCGACGGGAGACAGGGCCATTGTCAATCTGTCGTCTCTGGCGGGCCAGGTCGGCGGCATTCTGGCACCGGTTCATTACGCCACGAGCAAGGCAGCGATTCTTGCGATCTCGAAGAGCTTTGCCCGACTGTTGGCGCCGGAGGGAATCCGGGTTAACTGCGTAAGCCCGGGCTTCATCACCACACCAATGACGATGCAGCTAGACGATGACATGCGTGAGGGTCTGGGTGCTCAAGTGCCGCTGGGCTCGTTTGGGGCACCGGGAGACGTTGCCTGGATTATTTCTTCGCTGGTGTCGCCGAGAGCGCGATTTATTACCGGAGCGACATACGACGTCAACGGGGGCGTCCGCATGGAATGAGCGGGAGACGCTCCAGGCCCCGCCCCTGTGGCGCCTGGTGACTCGGGCTGGTGACTCGGGCTGGCACGTGGTTACAGTGACTCCAGTAAGCAAATGCTACTGTCAAGGCCACAGAGGAGACGTGGAGACCCCGTAGCTCTGGCTTAGAGAGCGAGGAGTTGCATGAAAATCGCGTCCATCTCCGTTTATTCCGCTGATTTGACCTATGCCGGCGACGCCTACTCCTTTGCGGGTGGGCGATCACACCAGGTTTTTCCGAGTGTTGTGGTGGCAATCACGACCGACGTCGGCGTTGTTGGGTATGGCGAAGTGTCGCCGTGCGGACCCAATTACATGCCCGCCTACGCCGAAGGAATTCCGTCAGCCATCGAGCTTCTCGCGCCACACATTATCGGCCTCGACCCTCGAGATACTTCGGTCGTGTACCGGAAAATGAACCTGGAACTTTCTGGCCAGCAGGTAGCCAAAGCCGCGCTCGACATGGCGTGTTGGGATATTCTCGGCAAAGCCACGGGGCTTCCGGTATACACCCTGCTGGGTGGCTTGCAGGCGGAGTCCATGCCAGTCCACCGCATTGTTCCGCTGGCTGACTTTTCTCAAATGCAAGAGTCACTCGAGCAATTCCGCAGTGAGGGGTTCAGGAGCATTCAAATCAAACTGGGCCACGACGTCGACCAAGACGTGGCCATGATTCGGCAGTTATCCGATGACCGTCCCTCCGATGAATTGTGGGTGGGTGACATTAACGGAGCATGGCGTCGAGACGAAGCGATACGGTTCTCACACGCCGTCAGTGACGTGGATCTCTATCTCGAACAACCCTCGCGAAGCTTCGATGAAGTTCTCTCGGTGCGCGGGCGCCTTATTCACCCCCTCAAGCTGGATGAAAGTCTCAATTCTGTTGAGGATCTCCAGCGGGCGATCCGAGAGGATGCCATGGATGCAATATCCCTGAAAGTGAGTAAATTTGGTGGACTCACAGTCTCCCGGGTCATTCGCGATATCTGTGTAGACGCAGGCATTCCGATGACCATTGAAGATGCGTGGGGCAGCTCGATTGCCACCGCGGCATTCGCTCACCTTGCCGCGAGCACACCCGCAAAACAACTGCTCAACACCACCGATCTTGATAATTACAACACCACCAAATTGGCGGAGGGTGGACCGGTGGTGAGAAACGGTCGGATGTTTATGAATGATCGACCGGGCCTGGGAGTAGAGCCCGATTTTGAGATGCTGACGCCGGTCGCGGCACACGAATAGTCTCCGCGATGGCTGGCAGCTGTATTGGTTGCCGCGCCAGAGCGCTGTGCTCTGTTGCCGAGGTCCCCGTGTGCGAGGCTGTTATCGAGACCCGCCCTCCGCGTCGACCAGGGTCACCCTTTTCCCGGGAGTCTTAGCGCTGTTGTGAGCGCCGGGTGTCGGTGTTCGGCCGGCCACCCCCAGTGCGGCCTGTGCGACCTGCCTGAGTGCTGCGGCCACGAGCTGGTTGGCTCACCCCACCACGACGCGCTCTTTTACGCTGTGCGTTGGCACCAGTAGAAGTCCCATTACCCCGGTGGGCGCCACCGTGCTGTTGGTGTTCTGCGGGTGTGGGCTTCACATACGGTGCGACGTCACCCACAAGGGCAAGTACCTCCGGTGACTGTGACGTGACGCTGATCGGGCTGACGGCAATGCCGGCCTTGCGTAACAGGGTGGCGAGGTCACTTTTTTGTGTGGGAAGACACAGCGTGATCACATCGCCCTGTGCTCCAGCACGGGCGGTCCGCCCAGAGCGGTGCAAATACGCTTTGTGTTCCATCGGTGGGTCCACGTGGATGACCAAATCCACGTTGTCGACGTGGACGCCCCGGGCGGCAACGTCTGTGGCGACGAGAACATTGACGGAGCCGTCACTAAAAGCCGCGAGGTTTCGATCCCTGGCGGGCTGGGACAGGTTGCCGTGGAGATCAACCGCGGGGATACCCGCCTGGGTGAGGGCTTTGGCGAGTTTTTTTGCGTGGTGCTTGGTGCGCATAAACAACAGTCGCCGCCCCGTTCCTGACGCCAGGGTGTAGAGAAGCTCTTTTTTCGCCTCGACGCTTGATGTGTCGAAGACGTGATGGGTCATTTGGGTGACGGGGGAGTTCGCCTCGTCCACGGCGTGCATGACTTCATTGTGGAGAAAGCGGTCGACGAGCTTATTGACCCCGTTATCGAGCGTCGCGGAGAAGAGTAAACGCTGACCAGTATTGGGTGTCGCATTGAGAACCCTGGTCACCACGGGCAAGAAGCCGAGATCGGCCATATGGTCGGCCTCATCTAAGACCGTCATCTCGATGGCATCCAGGTGCAGGAGGCCTTGACCCATCAAATCCTCTAGTCGACCCGGTGTCGCGACCACAATGTCGACCCCATCGCGAAGGGCCTGAACCTGGCGGGTTTGGGACACTCCGCCAAAAATGGTGGTCACTCGAAGATTCACCGCGTCGGCCAGGGGTCGTAAGGCGTTGGTGATTTGGGTGGCGAGCTCCCGGGTGGGAGCGAGCACCAACCCGAGTGGGCGGCCTGCCCGCCGGTTTCCTCCGGCGAGTTCGCCGGAGAGTCGTGCGACCATCGGGATGCAAAAGGCCAGGGTCTTGCCGGAGCCTGTTTTGCCTCGACCCAACACGTCTTTGCCGGCCAGGGTGTCGGGAAGGGTGTCGATCTGGATGGGAAAAGGGCTGTCAATCCCGGCTCGGCTGAGCGCGGTGACGATGTTGGCGGGCACGCCAAGTGAGGAAAAACTGTTCGTATTCATAGTAATGAGGAACTTTCTGGTGATGATGTTCATCACGTAGTGCCAGGCAGAGCCTGACGGGGGGCGAGTGCATCGAGTGATGCATCCGATCGCCGCGAGAAAATTATCAACCACCAGGTGGTGAGGGAGCGTTCTACGACGCAGGGAACAAAATCACTGTTCACCGTTACCCACACTCTAGCGCAGTGTGTGGACCACACCGCCCCCTTGGGTGGGGCGAGCTCACACACGGCCCAGAACACGACAGCCGGTCACCGAGCAGAAGGCTGCCTTAGGCGGTTGGCCCCGGCGCCTTATGCGTCGTCTTGCGCGCCAGGGCGTTGGTGGCCCAGAGTGCCCACAGGATAAGCAGTGGTTGGAAAAAAAGCCTGGTGAACCGAGCGGTATCGCTGTTGAGCCCAAATGCGTCGGTTTCGCTGAGGTACTGGGAGACATTTCCCGGAAAAATCACCACAAAGAATGCGGCGGTGACCCAGCCCACCTGTCGTCGATAGCGCCGGGCCACGACGAGCAGCACCCCCAAAGTGATTTCTACAACACCGGAAGCCACCACCACGAAGTCGGCTTCGAAGGGTAGCCAGGGGGGAACTTGAGCCTGAAATTCTGCCCGCCCAAAAGTGAGGTGGCCTAATCCGGCGAAGATGAGGGCTGCGCCCAAGACAATACGGGCAATGATTCGTGCAGAGTTCATGCCCGAAGCTTAAGCGGGTCGGTGCGCACGAAGGGTTTTGCGCAGTTGATTGCTGGGAGGAGTCATCATGTTGGATGGGTAGCCTCCAGCTTCATGGACTTCCCCGTGGTGGCTGTGACTGAGGACCCCCTAGAGGTGATCCGTCGGGATTTCTCGGGGCTGTATTCCGGTCCGGCGAAGTTAAGTTCGATTCCTGGTGGCCAAAGTGCCGCCGATCAGGCCTTGGCTAACCTGGACATCACAGGTTATGCCGCCAATCGCTCTGAAGTGCTGCCACGGGCGCGACGTGGTGCTTCCGTGCTTTCGCCCTATATTCGACACAACCTGTTGACCTTGGGGCAGGTCTATCGGGCCGTGAAAGACGCCCCGCCTCGCGATCGTGAGAAGTTTCGAGACGAACTGTTGTGGCAGGAATACGCGCGCCACCTCTACGCTCGCGTGGGCACGAGGCTTTTTTCGAACCTGCGCTTTGAGGCCAATTGGGATGCGCCGGGGGATGGCTGGAATCGCGATATGGCGTGCGTGGATGAGGTGGTCTCCGAGCTGGAAACCGATGGCTGGTTGGTGAACCAAACCCGAATGTGGCTGGCCTCACAGTGGAGTGTCCGAAACGGCGCGGGCTGGCTTCACGGCCAAGAGCGCATGCACCGTGAGTTGATCGACGGGTCGAGAGCGGCCAACCTTTTGGGTTGGCAGTGGACGGTCGGTGCCGGCACGGGCAAGCCCTATGGGTTTGCGCGTTGGCAGGTCGAAAAACGGGCACCCGAACTGTGTGGTCGGTGCCCGCTGTCGTCGAATTGTCCGATTGAGAATTTCCCGGATACCGAGGCGCCCCGCGAGCTGCCGGATGAGCCGCTACTGAGTGTGGACCCTGACCCGGAGGCCACAGCGGGGCCGAAAACACCCCTCACGCGCGAGACGCCCGAGTACGTTCTGCTCACTATCGACTCCCTGGGAGACGATGATCCGGCGCTTCAGGCACACCCGGACCTTCCCGCCGTCTTCGTCTTCAACACACCCGCGCTCTCGACCCTGCAGCTGAGTGCAAAGCGGCTGGGCTTCTACCTGGAGACCTTGGCAGATCTCGCCACACGGCGGGATCTCCGCGTGTTCCTCGGGGACCCCTACGAGTTCAGCCAGGAGCACCGGGTGGCGGTCACTTTCGCCCCGGTACCGTCTTTTAAGAAATTTGCCCACCTCGCGGAGGTCCACCCCTACCCGTGGTTGCGCAGGCCTCACGCCGGATCGGTGCGAAGCTTTTCGTCCTGGCGGCGAAAACTCTCTAAGGCGTGACTCTGGGGGTGTCTGCGGGGTGAGAAATGGCCCGCAGACACCCCCCAGAGTGTGTCTCTTAACCCGGTCGCTTAGTGCGTCGAGGGCTTCTCGATCTTTACGCCGGTCAGGCTTCGCACTTCGAGCTCTGCGTACTTTGCGACATCGCGTTCGCTCGAGGTGACTGTTCCTAACCAGCCCATGAAGAAACCAAAGGGGATGGAAATGAGCCCAGGGTTTCGAAGCGGGAAGACGTTGATGTCAAACCCTGTGGCCAACGGAATAAAGCTGTTGGCCGCTCCCGAAAAGTTGGGCGAGAGGACCAGCAGCAGCAGCGCTGCTCCCAGACCACCGTAAATGGCGAACACCGCACCCCTGGTGTTGAACTTCTTCCAGAACATGGTCAACAACACCGCGGGGAGGTTTCCACTTGCCGCGATGGCAAAAGCCAACCCCACGAGGAAGGCCACATTGAGACCCTGGGAGGAGATTGCCAACACAATGGCCAACACCCCGATCACGAGCGCCGCAATGCGCGCCACCCGAACCTCTTCAGCCGGCGTGGCTTTGCCCTTGCGAATCACGTTGGCGTAGAGGTCGTGGGCGAACGAGGACGAGCTCGCGAGAGTGAGTCCTGACACGGTGGCGAGGATGACCGCGAAGGCAATCGCTCCAATAAACGCGACCATGAAGGCCCCGCCGAGGCTGCCGTCGCCGCCCCCCAATTCGAGGGCGAGCTGGGGTGCGGCCACGTTGCCACTGGTGTTGACCAGCGACCCGTCAGAATTCACCCCCATACCCAGAACCTCTCGAGGGACCAGGGCGGCCGCGCCAAATCCGAGCGCGATGGTCATCAGGTAAAACGCGCCGATGTTTCCAATCGCCCAGTTCACACTCTTTCTCGCCACTTTGGCGCTCGGCACCGTGTAGAAGCGGATGAGAATGTGGGGAAGCCCGGAGGTGCCGAGCACCAGGGCGAGGGCGAGCGAAATCAGGTCGATTTTCCCGATTAATGTGGCGACGGGGTCGCCAACAATATCCGGACCGAACCGGCCACCCGGCTCCAGAAAAGCGATGCCCTGACCGCTCATCTCAGCAGCTTTGTCCAGAAGAGCATTCAGGTCGAAGCTGAAGTTTGCAAACACCATGACGGTCATCGCGGTGGCGCCGGTGATGAGCAGGAACGCCTGAGTGATTTGGACATACGAGGTGCCTCGCATTCCGCCGACCGTGACGTAGACAATCATCAGCAGTCCCACGCCCACGATGATCCAGTTCTTCGCCTCCGGGTTGGTGAAACCCAGAAGGAGGGCGACGAGCGCGCCCGCCCCCACCATCTGCGCGAGGAGGTAGAAGACGCTGACAATCACCGTCGAGGTCGCCGCTGCGGTGCGAACCGGTGCTTGGCGCATCCGGAAGGCCACCACATCGCCCATCGTGAATCGACCGGAATTGCGCAGTGGCTCCGCCACCAGAAGCAACGCGAGCAGCCACGCCACCAAGAACCCAATCGAATACAAGAATCCGTCGAATCCGAAGAGCGAGATGAGCCCAGCGATGCCGAGGAAGCTCGCCGCAGACATGTAGTCCGCGGAGATCGCCAGGCCGTTTTGGAAGCCATTCAAGCGCCCACCGGCGTTGTAAAAGTCGGTGACTTCGCGGCGCTGTTTCGTGGCACGGTAGACCAGATACAGGGTCCCGACAACGAAGAGTGCGAACAGTGTCGAGGCAAGAACGGAGCTGTCGATCAGCATTGGGCCAACTCACTTTCAACGCGTCTTTTGAGATCCCGCCCGGGGCCGTCCAAGCGCCGAGTGGCATAGCGGTCATAAAGCCACGCAATGAAGAACGTGGTGACGAACTGCAGAATTGCCAGCACGAAGGCGACGTTAACGCTGCCCCACACCGGAGTGGAGACAAAGTCGCGGGCAAAGGTGGTCAACAGAATGAATCCGAAGTACCACACGAGAAAACCCACCGCGAAGGGAAAGACAAACGATCGATACCGCTTGCGGTGGGCGCGGAACTCGGCGGACTGCTGGGCGTCAACCCAGACATCCTCCTCAGTGCGTGTAGCCATAGAACTCCCTTGTTCTGATCAATCGGCACCGTTGCCGACTGATATGACGAAGCAAGACGAGATAGTAGCAAATCAATATTTCCTCACAACCTCAGAGTGTGGGGTTGCAATACCTCCGAGAGTGACGTGATAAATCTGTTGTCCCAGGGCACGGCTCGACCTAGGATGAAGACGATGGTTTTTCAACAAAATCCCACACTTGGCGGACGCCGTCCGGGCCGACCACGTGCGGATTCGCTTGATAAACCGATTAAAGATCAGTTAATCCGCGCCACGGTTCAGATCGTGGGGCAAAATGGCACGACCGATACCAGTTCAGTTCACATCGCCCGCGAGGTGGGCGTTCAGCCCAGCACCATCAACTACAACTTTGCGAGCTGGGCCCACCTCATCGCTCACGCCGGACGCGCGGCCTACCTGGAGCACGGTGAGACCCTCTGGGCCCGAGCCATCGACGCCCCCTCCACACCGGAAGACAGACTCCGGGCGTTTGTCACCGCGCAAACGGACTGGGCGCAGGCGTATCCCGGTTGGTCCGCGTTTTTTCATTTCCCGCACTCCGCGAAGCGCGCCTCCGCCCACATGTTTGATCTTTTCGGGGACGAGCTCCGCGACTGTTTTTCACTGAGCTATGCGCGGCTTTACCGCCTCGCGGCGGATGTGCGCGAGGGGGTGGTCACGCCCGATAATTCGTGGGCGGAAACGGCTGACCCGGAGCGCATCATGTCGGACACCGAGAACCTCGCCGAAGCGCTCATGGTGGGTTGGACATCGATTGGCATGGTGGTGTGGGGTGCGAGGGAAAACATCGAGCGAATGGGTGGTGAACCGGTGAAAAAACTCAACGGATACGCCAAAAACCGCGCCCTGGACGCCATTATCGAGCGACTCCAGGCACACCGTCGCGAGAAGAAGAGTTCGCTCTAACGGCCGATCATGTGGGGAGCGGGGCAGTCAAAGGGGTCCCTGGCCTGGAGGCCCACTCGGTTCAGATAGGCCACCACTGTGCCGTATGAGCGCCACAGTGTGGTCTCCGTGTAGGAAATCGAGTGCTCTTTGCAGTAGTCCTTCACCATGGCGGCTGCCTTTGCCAGCGACGGACGGGGCATGTTGGGAAAGAGGTGGTGCTCCACCTGGTAGTTCAAACCCCCCATGAACACATCCATCATCCGACCGCCTCGAATGTTGCGGCTGGTGAGGACCTGACGTCGCAGAAAGTCGACCTTTTCACCACGGGGGATGATCGGCATGCCCTTGTGATTGGGGGCAAAGGAGGCACCCATGTAGACACCGAATACGGCCAGCTGAGTGGCCAAGAAAACCAGCGCCACACCCCAGGGCATCACCAGGAAGACGAGCGCAAAGAGTAAGCCGTGGCGCACCAGAAGCATCGTGATTTCACTGGCTCGTCCCTGGAGAGGTTCTTTGGAAAATGCGCGTTTGAACCCTTGAACGTGCAGGTTTAAGCCCTCGAGGGTCAGTAGGGGGAAAAACAACCAGCCTTGGCGCTTCGTGATTGCGCGCTGCAGGCCTTTGGTCTTTGAGGCGTGCTCCTCTTGGAAGACGATGACATCGGATTCGATGTCCGGATCTTTTCCGACCGTATTGGGGTTGGCGTGGTGGCGCGAGTGTTTGTTCATCCACCAGGAGTAGCTGATGCCCACCACCAAATTGGCGAGAATCTTGCCACCGCGATCGTTGGTGGCACCCTTTTCATAGACCTGCTTGTGCGCCATCTCGTGGGCGAGGAACGCAAACTGGGTGAACACGATGGCCATGACCGGGGCGAGGGCAACCTGCCACCAGCTGGCGCCGATCCACACCATTGCGGCCACGGTCACCAGCATCAGCACGCTCAGGGCGATGATGATGCGGGTGTAATAGGCGCTCTGGCGTGCCAGCAGGCCGGCTTCTCGCACCCTCGAAATCAGGCCGGAAAAATCGGACGTGTAGGGGTGTTCTGCGGGGTCAGTGCGTTGGCCTCCGCGGGCGGGTGTGGTGATTACCACAGACATGAATCCTCGTCTCAACACGGGTGTGACTTCTCAGCCGGGGAGACGAATATTCCGCCTAGATACGCACAATCTAACCCATCGGCCTGTGCGCCAGCAGAAGAAACGCGTGGGGTCAGTGCCGGGGTTAAATCGCCTCTGGCGAGTGTCCTGAGCGCCGCTGTGACAGGGTCGACTCCAGTCCGGCGTCGACGAAGGTTTCCAACAGACGGGCCTCGGTGAGGAACTCTCCGCCTTCGGCGATTCTCCCCGCTGCGGCGGAGACTGCACCGTAGATCATTCCGCACAGCGACTGTGCGTCGTCAACCCCAAGCGCTTCAAGCGGGCGCACCAGCTGTTCCATAAAGAACCCGTGCATGGCTTTAATCACGCCGAGGTGTTCTTCGGGAAGTGACGACCGGCCGATCGTCATGATGGCTTGGTGCTCCCCGGTGGACAAATACGCCAGGCAGTAGTGAATCCAGGCCCGAATTTGCTCGGTCGGCTCTTCCACGGCCCCGACGATTCGCTCCACTTCATTGCTCAGATCCGCCATGTCGTTGAGCACCAGCTCACCAAGCACATGGGCGCTGGAGGAAAAATACTGATAGATCGCCGGGCGCGAGAGACCACTTCCTTCGGCGAGACCACTCATCGTCACCGCTTCCGGACCGCGTCCCACGACAATCTCCCGGGCGACATCGACGATCATCGCCTGCTTTGCGTCGTAGGTGGGGGAGTGCATCACCCCAAAATTATACGAACTCCGGCAGGGGTCTGGCTGGAAACACCGCGCAGGGGAGTCACTCCAGGGGAAATTCTCAGGAGCCCCTGGATGCTCCCGCGGCGGCCTTCGCCGCGGGTACTAGCGCGTCGGCCACAATCTGAAGGTCATCCTGGTCGTGGGCGGCAGAAATAAACCAGGCTTCGAACGCCGAGGGCGGGATGCTGACCCCGTTGTCGAGAAGCGAGTGGAAAAACCGGGCAAAGGCTTCGGTGTCTTGAGCCTTCGCATCAGCAAAGTTGTGCACCTCATCGGGGGTGAAAAACACCGAAAACAGGTTGCCCGCACGCTGGAGACGGTGAGCCACGCCCTCCGCACTAAGCGCTTCAGACACAACCTCACCCAGTTGGTGGGCAAACGAGTCGAGGTGGTTGTACACGTCTGGTTGGCACAGTTGCAGTGTCGTGAGACCCGCGATGCTCGCCACCGGGTTACCACTGAGGGTTCCCGCCTGGTAGACCGGACCGGTGGGGGCGAGCAGTTCCATCACATCGCGTCGACCCCCCACGGCTGCCAACGGGAATCCTCCGCCGATGACTTTTCCAAATGTCACGAGGTCTGGAACTCGACCGGCGGGACCATCGACAAGACCCCACCATCCGGCAGGCGATACGCGAAAACCGGTCATGACTTCGTCGAGGATCACCAGTGCGCCGTGTTCCTGAGCGAGGGTAAACACGGCATCCGAAAATTCAGTCGTGGGCGGAACCACGCCCATGTTGGCAGCCGCCGATTCGGTGATTACCGCGGCGATATTCTCGCCGTGTGCGTCGAAGACCTGCCGCAGAGCTTCAGCGTCGTTGTAGGCGACCACGATGGTGTCTTCGACGTGTCCGGGAGGCACCCCGGGAGAATTGGCCATGGCGAGCGTGGCGACACCGGAGCCCGCTTGGACCAACAAACTATCCATGTGGCCGTGGTAGCAGCCCGCAAACTTCACGATGAGGTTTCTTCCGGTCGCCGCCCGCGCGATTCGAAGCGCAGTCATCACTGCTTCGGTGCCGGAGGAGACAAAGCGCACCCGTTCGACGGGAGCCACACGACGGATAATTTCTTCGGCGAGTTGAACCTCGTGTTGGTGGGGTGCTCCAAAACTGGAGGAATCGGCTGCGACTTCGCCGACCCGCTGGACCACTTCGGGGTGGGCGTGGCCCATGATCATCGGACCCCACGACCCGATGCAGTCAACGTATGAGTTGTCGTCGATATCGATTACACGGGAGCCCACGCCGCGTTTCATGTACATCGGTGTCCCCCCGACCGCGGAAAAAGCACGGACCGGTGAACTCACGCCGCCGGGAATGCTGAGCTGGGCGCGTTCGTGCCAGCGCTGTGATTCGGTGCGTGGGGTCATCGTGGGCGTCCGTTCTCTGTGGGGTTCGACGTCTTTGCGGGGTTCGATGGGTGATGGCGGCGTGCGTAATCCAGCGCCCAGTAGGTGCACACAATGCTCGCGCCGGCGCGCCGCACCGAGGTGAGGGCCTCATCGATTGCCGCCTCGCGCTCGAGAATTCCCTGTTCGCCGGCCCATTCGATCATCGCGGTCTCGCCAGAGACCACGTAGGCGGCGACCGGGACAGTGGACACGGCTGCGGCGTCGGAAATGACATCCAAGTAGGACAGTGCGGGCTTGACCATCACGATGTCTGCCCCTTCGTCGAGGTCCAGGTGAACTTCGCGCCTCGCCTCGAGCCGATTGCGCGGGTCTTGCTGGTAGCTCGCTCGATCGCCCTCCAGAGTGGACTCGACGGCGTCTCGGAAGGGGCCGTAAAACGCCGAGGCGTATTTGGCCGAATAGGCCAACACTGCAGTGTCGGTGTGGCCGGCCTCATCGAGGCCAGCCCTCACCGCGGCAACTTGGCCATCCATCATTCCGCTGAGGCCCAGCATGTGGGCACCGACTTCGGCCAGAGACACCGCCATGGATTGGTAGCGCACGAGGGTGCGGTCGTTATCGACCGCACCGGATTCGTCGAGCACCCCGCAGTGTCCGTGGGAGGTGAACTCGTCGAGGCAGAGGTCTGCGGTGATGACGAGGTTTCCCGCCGCTGCCTCCACTGCGGCTGATACGCCGCGGTGGAGGATGCTGGAGGGGTCGTCGCACTGGCTCGCCTCCGGATCCCTCGTGGTGGGAACGCCAAAAACCATCACACCGCCAAGCCCGGCCGCCACGGCTTCACCCACCACCTCCCGAAGGCTCTCCACGGTGTGTTGCATCACTCCGGGGAGGCTGGCGATGGG